>JAOTUD010000304.1 GCA_029864065.1 Gammaproteobacteria bacterium
TATCTCAATTTAACCAACAACTTAGACCAAATATCTAATGAGTTTTCA
This sequence comes from Gammaproteobacteria bacterium, assembly GCA_029864065.1. Lineage (GTDB taxonomy): Bacteria > Pseudomonadota > Gammaproteobacteria. Next base: position 49 of record JAOTUD010000304.1, read on the forward strand.
AGATCTTGATTTCAAATCTGACCGTGACTATTTGCCAAGGTCTGGAAACGCAGTGGCCACCGCTTCTTCTTTTCATCCCGGCCTGTTGATCAAATTGTCGCTGGTCGCGACGATCATCATGCTGTTCGGATTCAGCGTCTCCAACTGGCAGCCCTCGGCCGAAGCAGCGGATTCTACCCCCAAGCTGTCACGATTACACTATTCGCTGCCCCTGCCCAGCCCGGTCGACGCGCTCGGGCCGGAGATCGAACAGGAGATCGCCGAGGTCGATGATGGACCCTGGGAAACCGTTACGATCGAATCGGGCGACACGCTGGCTTCGATCTTTGCCAAAAAGGGCATTTCGGCGACAACTACACATACGATCGCCAGGTTAAACGACCAGACCAAGTCGCTGCGCTACATCAAGCCGGGCCAGGAAATAAAACTGCTGCTGGACGGGGAGCGAAATCTGCGGCAGATGAAATATATCCCGGATATCACCAGCACGCTGCTGATCCAGCGCGGCGAGGATCAGTCTTTCAGCAGCCAGATCATCAATTACCAGCTCGACGCCTACCCGGTTTACCGTGAAGGTGTAATCGAAAGTTCATTATTTGAAGCCGCTGCGAAAGCCGACATTCCGGAAGACGTGATCATGGACCTGGCCGCGATTTTCGGCTGGGATATCGACTTTTCGCTCGATATTCGGCACGGCGATCGCTTCGGCATCGTCTACGAAGAACTCTACAAGGACGATGTGAAAATACGCAACGGGCGAATCCTGTCGGCCGAGTTTGTCAACGATGGCAAAACCTATCGCGCGGTTTACTACACCGACCCGAAAGGCGACAGCGATTATTTTGCGCCGGATGGCAAAAGCATGCGCAAGGCCTTTCTGCGCAGCCCGGTCGAGTTTTCCAGCATCAGCTCGCGTTTCAGCAACAATCGATGGCACCCCGTATTATCCAAGTGGCGCTCGCACAAGGGCGTCGATTATGCCGCCAGACGCGGCACGCCGGTGCGGGCGTCGGGTGATGGCAAGATCTTGTTTGCCGGCACCAAGGGAGGCTACGGACGCCTGGTCGTAATTCAACACGGCGGCCGCTATACCACAGCCTACGGCCACCTGAATGGCTACGCGCACGGAATACGCAGCGGCAAGAAAGTCAAGCAGGGTCAGATTATCGGTTACGTCGGCAGCTCGGGCCTCGCTACCGGGCCGCACCTGCACTATGAATTCCGCGTCAACGGCGCGCATCGCAATCCGCTTACCGTCTCTCTCCCCGAGGCAAAGCCGGTGCACCCCGCCTATCTCCCCCACTTCCAGGAAAACACCCAGGTTTATCTGTCGATGCTGCGACTAATGGATCGCACCTTGGCCGAAAATTCGCAGTGAATTCCGCCCCTGGGAGCGAGATATATATCGGCCTGATGTCAGGCACCAGCCTGGACGGGGTCGACGTCGCGATCGTGGATTTCGCCGAGTTCCCGCCACTGTTGCTGCACACCAGCACGACAAGTTACACCGAATCGATACGACGACGCCTGCGGCAATTGTGCCAGTCACAATCAACGAGCCTGGCCGAACTTTACAGTCTGGACGTCGAACTGGGCGAGCTTTACGCGGGCGTCGTCAACCAGGCGCTCGAGACAGCATCGCTGGATCGAAACCGCATTGCAGCGCTCGGCAGCCATGGCCAGACCATCAGCCATAGCCCGGATGGCGCCGTGGCCTTCACCGCGCAAATCGGGGATCCGGCCCGACTGGCGACGCGTTGCGGGATTACCACCGTCGCCGATTTTCGCCGCAAGGATATCGCGCTGGGCGGACAGGGCGCGCCGCTGGCGCCTGCATTCCACCGGTTTCTGTTTCATTCGGGCAACGAGGATCGAGCAGTGATCAATATCGGTGGCATCGCCAATATAACCTGGCTGCCCGCCGACCAGGATGCGGCGATGCTCGGTTTCGATACCGGTCCCGGCAATACGCTGCTCGATTACTGGATCGAGAAACATCGAAGTCAGCCTTTCGATGATGGCGGGGACTGGGCGCGCGGCGGCCGGGTTATCGATAGCCTGCTGGACGAAATGATTGCTGCCGAAAAATATTTTGCCAGCAAGGCGCCAAAATCGACGGGCACCGAATACTTCGGCCCCGACTGGCTGGCAGGCTATCTGCGCGAGCAACATGATGCGCGCGATGTGCAGGCCACGCTGCTCGAGCTGACCACGCACACGATCGCCGATGCTATCTCCGGCCTGCCGTCGGCAGCGGTGAAATGTTTCGTCTGCGGCGGCGGAGCGCATAATCGATTCCTGCTCGAGCGCCTGCGGCATTTGCTGCCGCAATGCGGCGTAACTACGACCGCGTCGCTAGGATTAGACCCGAATTACGTCGAAGCCGTGGCGTTCGCGTGGCTGGCGCGCGAACGCCTCAACCTGCGCAACGGCAATATTCCCGAGGTCACGCGGGCCCGACGTGGCACGATACTGGGAGCGATTTACACCGGCGAATAAGCGGATTTCGCAAATGTGACATAGTTTACATATACCGCGAACCGGTACACGATCGGCATGTATATACCAATCACAAGATGCTAAACTAATGGCCTGTATTTTAACGAGAAAATCAATGCGTGCCACATGGATCGTTCCAGCACTGTCAGCCTGTCTCGCTCTGACAACAGGCGCTGCCAATGCGGATTTTGTCGGGCTGAATATTGGCGCCAGCCAGTGGAAACACGGATTTACGGACGCCTACGATTACCAGGATTCCAGCAAGATAGATCTTGTCGACGACCTGGACATCGAAAATCCGGAACAGAAATCGATGGTGCTTATTCTCGAGCACCCGATAAAGGCGCTACCGAATATCAGATATCAGGCCCACGACCTGGACAGTTCGGGCTTTTCGACAATGGGTTCAGATTCCTCCTTCAGCGGCCGGTCGCTTAATTCGGGTAACGAGGTTACGTCGACGGTCGACCTGTCCCAGAACGACATAGTGCTTTATTACCAGCTGCTCAAAAACCGGATAAACCTGGACCTGGGTGTAGACCTGAAACGCTTCGACGGCGAGGTTTCATTCGATGGCACGACCAGCACCATCGTCGCGGTCGACGAGACCATTCCGCTGCTTTACCTGTCGGCACGCTATGATTTACCGAAAAGCGGCTTTTACGTCGGCGCCAGTATCAATGCCAATTTCATCAACCTGGGGCTTAGCGAGAGTAGCGCCCAGGATTCGACCATAATGCTAGGCTACGAATCGGGTAACGGTCTCGGCGTCGAGGGCGGCTACAAGTCTTTTTCACTGGAACTGGATAACGCCAACAACCTCGCAACCGATCTCGAGTACGACGGTCTCTACCTCAACGGTTATTTCAATTTCTAATCGCGTGACGCCGAATTATCCCGGCCGACTGCACTGCTAAATAGAAAACGAGGCGCCGCAGCCGCAGGTCGAAGTGGCGTTAGGATTGTTGACGACGAACATCGCGCCTTCCAGGCCTTCGCTGAAATCGACTTCCGACCCGGCGAGGTACTGATAACTCATTTGATCGATGATCAGCGTGGCGCCATCTTTTTCGACCATCCTGTCGGTGGGCTTGGCTTCTTCATCGAGCGAAAAGGTATACTGGAAGCCCGAGCAGCCGCCGCCGTAGACCGACACCCGCAGCATCAGGTTCGGATTGCCCTCCTCCTGCTGTATCGACTTGAGCTTGCGCACCGCCGAATCGGAAAACCCGAGCAGGGTTTCGCTGGACTTGGGTCCCAGGGCCATACCAAAATTGGCATCAATAATAACTTCCATAACCTAACTCTTTTCAATTTCGAGACATTGACTCAGATATTTCACCTGGAGTCAATTCTCGGTTACCGGTTCGGCGCTGCCGCCATCGCGATTGTTAGACTTGTCTTCCAGTCGCTTGGGCAGCTGTGCTCCCTGAGGCTGATGCACCAGGCCGCCATTGACCTCGGCGCCAATCGCCATTTCGATCAGGTTATAATACACGCTGCCCTTGATGCGCGATTTCGGCGCCAGCTCGACACGGGTGGAACCGTAAACATCACCGACGATTTCGCCGTTCAACACCATGTTCGGCACCTTGACTTCACCCTCGATACGCCCGAACTCGCTTAGTATCAGCAGGGCGGTACTACCCTCTTCGGCCACGACATTACCATTGATCTTACCGTCCACATGCAACCCGCCGGAAAACACCAGATCGCCATTTATCTCGGTACCCTGCCCGACCAGTGTGTCGATACGAGCTGCGCTAAACCCCTTTTTTTTACCAAACATTTATACACCCTCGGACAGTACTCGCGTCCATGATATGGTTTCAGAAAACGACTTAACCTTCTTTGTAGTCGGTTTTATGCCTATTTCCACCTCGAACGGCATAAACCCCTCAGGCAGGACGATATCGCCTTCGAAAACCTGGAAGTACTTAAAGGAGAAGTTGGTGTCTTGCCCCTTCTTTTCAAGCCCCAGCTGTGAAACATTCAATTCGCTGACGCTGCCGGCTTTTTCCCCGCGGATTACGATTTTCGCATCACCCCGTATTTTCTGGGTACTCTTGCCGCTCTTGGTGAGAATCATC
>JAOTUD010000305.1 GCA_029864065.1 Gammaproteobacteria bacterium
GTTGTGGTCTGGGTGGCGTCGATATACACCTGATCCGAAAGCTTGGGGCGGCGAAGGTTACCGGCATCGATATCGAAATCGATTTGATCGATCGATGCGCGCGACTGGCAAGGAAATACGGCGTTGAGTCGCAAGCCGAATTCATCCGCGTTGATCCCGGTCCGCTGCCATTCGCCGATGCCAGTTTCCAGGCGGTAACCAGTAAAGATTCGATCATCCATATTTCCGACAAACAGGCGCTTGCCGCCGACGTCTACCGGGTGCTCGAGCCCGGCGGCTGGTTCGCCGCCAGCGACTGGCTTGCCGGTTACGACGGGGAACCGTCCCCGGAAATGCGGGCTTACCTCGAGGCCGAGGGACTCGATTTCGGCCTCGCCTCGGCAAAAACCTACGCAGAAGCGCTCGAGGCCGCCGGTTTCACCGCTATCGAAATCGTCGATCGCAACGACTGGTACCGCCAGCAGGCCCGCCACGAGCGCGAGCAGCTCGGTGGTGCGCTTTACCAGGGATTGGCTTCGCAGGTAGGTACCGAGTTCCTCGAGCATGAAATAGACGTCTGGAACAAGATGATTATTGCCTTAGATCAAGGACAGTTGAGACCCACTCACCTAAGGTGTAGAAAACCCGGATAAAACTGCAACCAGGTCCGTCGATGAAAATCACCCGAAACCTCTGCCGCGGTCTGGTCATTGCGATCGCCGTAATCTGTTCACCCCCGGCCGCCACGGCCGAACCGATCCGGGTGGTGCTCGAATTCGTGCCCGATATCGACAATGGACGCCGCAGCTTCGAGATCTGCGCGCGCTGCCACCTGCCCGAGGCATGGGGCAACGACGACGGCACCTATCCGCAACTGGCCGGCCAGCATGTCAACGTGCTGATGAAACAGCTGCTGGATATCCGCAGCGGCCGCCGCGACAATCCCACGATGCAGCCCTTCGTGCAGCAGCGCACCATCGGTGGCTATCAAAACCTCGCCGACGTGGTGGCTTATATCTCGACCCTGCCGATGAATCCCGCCCATGCCAGGGGTCCATGGCCTCCCGACAGCCCCGAATACCTCGAAGGCAAGAGACTATATTCGCAGCACTGCGCCGGCTGCCATGGCGCGATGGGCGAGGGTAACAACGAGCTGTCTTATCCGCGACTGCAGGGACAGCACTACGAATACATGGCGCGTCAGGCCCGCCTGGCCAGGGACAGGCTGCGGCAGGTCGCACCGAGTATGACTTCGCTAATCGTGTCTCTCTCTGTGGACGACTTCGACCAGGCGCTCAACTATGTTTCTTACCTGCCGCTTCCCGCGGGGGACCTCGCGCCCGACGCCGACTGGCGAAATCCGGATTTCCAGTAACGGAGGCCCTCGATGAAAAAATCCGACAATTTCAGCCGCCGCCGTTTTATCCAGGCCGGTGGAGCGGTTCTGGCGGGGGGCGCAGTGGGCGCGACGCCGGCAACCGCCACGGCAGCCGAATCCGGAGATTCGGCGCAACCGGCGGCACCAGCCCTGCACAAACTGCTACGCAAGGCCGCCATCCCCGCCGCCAGGGGCGCCCGCGCCGTCGTCGTCGGCGGCGGCTGGTCGGGATTGACGATGGCCAAATACCTGAAGCGATTCAACCCGGGGTTCGACGTCATTCTGATCGACAGGCAGTCGGCTTTCGTTTCGTTTCCGGTCAGCAACGCGTGGCTCGCCGACCAGGTGACCCTCGAATTCCTGAGCCACAGCTTTTTCGAGGCGGCGAACAATCATGGCTACCTGTTCATGCAGGCGACCGTGCTCGGTTTCGACCGGGAAACACGGCGTGTCTACACCGAACGCGGTTACGTCGAGTACGATTACCTGGTGCTGGCGCCGGGCATCGAGTATGACTACTCTCGTATCGGCGTCGACGATACCGTGGCGCAGAACCTGCTGTTCCATCGGTACCCTGGTGGCTTCGTAACCAGCTCGGAATTGCTGACCATCAAGCAGAAAATCCACCGTTTCAATGGCGGAACCTTTGTGCTCACGGTACCGAACGGCGATTATCGCTGTTCCGCAGCGCCGTACGAACGCGCGTGCATGGTCGCCGCCGTTTTCAAGCGGCGCCGGATACGCGCGAAAGTCCTGTTGCTGGACATGAACAGCGAAATCACGATCAAGAAAGCAGGTTTTACGCGCGCTTTCGAGCAGCTCTACGGCGATTTTATCCAGTACCTGCCCAGTTCCGAGATCAGCAGCGTCGATATCGAAGGGCGCAACATCGCAACCGAGTTCGACGAATACCCGTTCGATGACGCCATCATCTACCCGCCGGTGCGCGCGTCGAGCCTGCTCGAAGAAGCCGGCATCGACAATCCGCTGGACCCGCAGAAGGCGGCAAACACCGATCCTTTCCGCTACCACCTGGTCGACGATGAGCGCGTCTACGTCACCGGCGACTCGCGTGCGCAGCCGTTTTCGAAAGGCGGCCACACCGCGCATTCGGAAGCGCAGTACGTGGCCGAGGTTATCGCCGCGCACGCGCGGGGCTTTGAGGTGCGCTGGCGCAGCCCGCAAACCATGTGCTTTTCCGCGGTCGACATCGAGCCGCTCAGGGCGATGAGCATCATCACATATTACAAGTTCGACAAGCATTCAGGGTTGTTCGCCTTCGACCGCACCCACCTGATGGACAAGTGGGACACCCAGGGCGGCCAGGCCAGCCTCGCCTGGGCCGAGGGCATGTACCGGGACATGTTTTACCTCTAGCGAATCGCGTCCGGTGGCTCGCCACCGAACCGTATCCCGTTTCCGCTATCGGTTCTCGGCCTGTCTGAACCGTTATTGACCCTTATCAATCCGGGGGATCGCGATAAGCGATACGCTTGGCTTACCGATCCTTTTGACCTATTAAGGAGGCAGTGATGCGTGTCGGCGAATTTTGTAATCGTGAAGTCGTTGTAATCGAAGCGGAGAGTTCCATCACCGACGCGGCCCGGATCATGCGCGAGTACCACGTCGGCGATGTCGTGATCGTCGAAACCAGTTACGGGAAACAGACTCCAGTCGGTATTCTGACCGATAGAGACATCGCGCTCGAGATCGTCGCCAAGGGGGCGGACCCTGAAATCGTGCGCGTCGGCGAGGCGATGAGTTTCGAACTCGTCACCGTCGACGAGAATGATGACCTGATGCATGTCATCGAGATCATGCGCGACAAGGGTATCAGAAGAGTGCCGGTGGTCGATGCGGATGAAGCGCTGATCGGGATCATGACCGTGGACGATTTGCTGGACCTGCTCAGCGGAGTGTTCGTCGACATCGTGCACCTGGTCGATCGCCAGCGCCGGCGCGAGACCAAGACGCGACCCTAGATATTCCTCACCCGGCGTGCCGATAAATCGCCGCCAGCGCCAGGCATCGGCTAGAATCGCATGCGCAGGCTGGCGCCGACGAACAGGTTGCGCTCCGGCGCCGGTTCGAAGTAGCGTCCGCCGAAGGCAGCATTGATGCGAATATTGCCGTAGTAAGCCTCGTCGAACAGGTTATTGATACCGGCAAATATCGAACCCTCCAGATCCCGGGAAAAGTGATTGTAGCCCGCCCGCAAATTGCTGACGGTGTAGGCATCCACCTTCACTTCGTTGGCATTGTCGGCGTATAGTTCGCCGGTATAGGTCATGTCCCAACTGGTATAAATTCCGGCGTCGCCGAACCATGACAGACCCAGTTGCAGCAGGTCTTGCGGAATGCCGGGAATGCGGTTGCCATCGAATATGTCACCGTCAGCGTCTTCAAACCGATCGAACACGAAATCCGACCAGGTATAGGCTGCCGACAATTCGACCTCGGCCCCGAGCTGCCGGGTATAGGCGATTTCGATTCCGTCGCGGTCGGAGGAGCCTGCGTTTTCGAAAAAGGTTCGGCCGGGCTGGGCCGGGTCCTGGTAAGGGGTCAACTCGTCCTCGACATCGATATGAAAAACGGCGGTCTCGAAACGATGCTCACCCGCAAGAATTTTGATCCCGACCTCGTAGTTAATCGACTGCTGCGGGTCCAGTTGCTGATTGAAGCCACCACCAAGGGGATTGGCGAACTCGGTCGTCGTTGGCGTTTCGAAGGCGCTGGAAATGTTTGCATAAAGCGTCGTATTACTGTCTCTTGTAAAGATGATCCCGATCATTGGGCTGACCTGGTCGAGATTCACCTTTCCCGAATCGTCGCCATCGGCCAGGAACCGATCGCTGACATCGAATTCGACGTCGTCGTATCGCAGTCCCGCGGTAATTTCGACCCTTTCCGTCAGGCGGGTTTCGTTCTGTAGATAAACTCCCAGCGACGTGACCTGCTCGTTCTGGTCGAAGGTCAGGGCGCCGAGCGTGCCCTGCAGGTTATCGAAGCGGCCGCGATCGTCGTCCTGGCGGTCATAATCGATTCCCGTCAGAAACCTGTTCTGCCGGTCGGCAAGCTCCCCGGCCACGATGTACTTGAGCCCTCCCCCGGTAACAAGGCGATCCAGTTCGACCGCGCCACCGCTTTCGAACGGGAGCCTGTTGCTGAAGTCACGGCGGGTCGTGTAAACCCTGGCCTCCATATCCCTACCGTCCCCCGTCCGGGTTTTGTATAACAGGCCGATTCGCGTTTGCGTCAGCGTTTCG
>JAOTUD010000306.1 GCA_029864065.1 Gammaproteobacteria bacterium
ACACGCCGAATTCACCCTTGGGGTGCTCGATGCTGGCGTAGGCCTCGCCCTCGGGCAGCGTGTAGCCCTCGGTAAACAGCTTGAAATGATGGATCAGGCCTTCCATGTCGGCCTTCAGCTCTTCGCGCCGCGGCGGCGCCACCTTGTGGTTTTCGGATATGACGATTCCGGGGTTGGCGCGTAGCCAGTCGATGCATTGCACGATGATCCGGTTCGACTGGCGCATTTCTTCCATGCGCACCAGGTAGCGGTCATAGCAATCGCCGTTGGTGCCGACCGGGATGTCGAAATCCATGCGATCGTAAACCTCGTAGGGCTGTTTCTTGCGCAGGTCCCATTCGACGCCCGAGCCGCGCAGCATCGGTCCGGTAAACCCGAGCTGGTAGGCGCGTTCCTCGGATACCACCCCGATGCCGACGGTGCGTTGCTTCCAGATCCGGTTATCGGTCAACAATGTTTCGTACTCGTCGACGTAACCCGGAAAGCGGCGCGTAAAGTCCTCGATGAAATCGAGCAGGCTGCCCTGCCGATTTTCGTTCAGGCGATCGGCTTCCTTCTTGCTGCGCCAGCGGCTTTCGAGGTACTGCGGCATCCGCTCGGGCAAATCGCGCGCCACGCCGCCGGGTCGGTAATAGGTTGCGTGCATGCGCGCTCCCGAAACCGCCTCGTAAACGTCCAGCAGGTCTTCGCGTTCACGAAACGCGTACAGAAACATCGTCATCGCGCCGACGTCGAGCGCGTGGGTGCCGATCCACATCAGGTGGTTGAGAATGCGCGTAATTTCATCGAACATCACGCGGATATATCTGGCGCGTTCCGGGATTTCGAGCTCCAGCAACCTTTCGATTGCCAGGACGTAACCGTGCTCGTTGCACATCATCGAAACGTAGTCGAGGCGGTCCATGTACCCGATGGTCTGGTTATATGGCTTGGATTCGGCCAGTTTTTCGGTAGCCCGATGCAACAGCCCGATATGCGGATCAGCGCGCTCGATGACCTCGCCATCCATTTCCAGCACCAGGCGCAACACGCCGTGAGCCGCGGGATGCTGCGGTCCGAAATTGAGCGTGTAGTTCTTGATTTCAGGCATTGCCCTGCGCCTCGTCCTGCGCTTCCTGCTCGTCGACCAGGTAGCGGTGATCGGTGCGCCTTACGAGCGGCACCAGCACCCTGGGTTCGATCGAGACCGGTTCGTAAACGACGCGTTCGCGCTCCGGGTCGTAGCGCATTTCGACATGCCCGACCAGCGGAAAGTCCTTGCGAAACGGATGCCCGACAAAACCGTAGTCGGTCAGTATACGGCGCAGGTCGGGGTGGTCGCTGAACAAAATTCCGAATAAATCGAAGGCTTCGCGTTCGTACCAGTCGGCGGACTTCCAGATACCGGTCACCGTCGGAATCACCGGAAAATCGTCGTCGTCGGCATAGACGCGCAGCCGTAAACGCTGGTTATTGGCGTAGGACAGCAGGTGATACACCGCGGCAAAACGCCTGCCCTTTGCAGACAGCGAATCGAGTTCGTCGCCAAACTGCAGGCGACCGCTGCTGACATTATCCTCTACGCCGCGACTAAAGCCGGAGCGGCTGGCGTCTTCGGTAAGCCATTCGTCGCGGCCGAACTGAGAGTAATCGACGCCGCACAGGTCAACCAGCTGCTGGAACCGGAACCGCGCATCGTCGCGCAACTCGGTCGCGACCGAGACCAGATGTTCGGCTTTGATTTCCGCGGTGACCTCGTTGTAGGCAAGCTTGATCGACTCGATCCGCTCCCCCTGCGCCGCATGCAATGCATCAGCCAGTTGCTGTTTTGAATTCGACATGCTAGCGGGCTATCGTGTTGGTGCGCTTGATCTTGTTCTGCAGCTGCATTATTCCGTAGAGCAACGCTTCCGCGGTCGGCGGACATCCAGGAACATAGATATCGACCGGCACCACGCGGTCGCAGCCGCGCAGCACGGAATAGGAATAATGGTAATAACCGCCGCCGTTGGCGCAGGAACCCATCGATATGACCCAGCGCGGCTCGGCCATCTGGTCGTATACCTTGCGTAACGCGGGCGCCATCTTGTTGACCAGCGTACCGGCCACGATCATCACGTCCGATTGCCTCGGGCTGGGCCTGAAGATAATCCCGAACCGGTCGAGATCGTAGCGCGCGGCGCCTGCCTGCATCATCTCCACCGCGCAACAGGCAAGTCCGAAGGTCATCGGCCACATCGAGCCGGTGCGCGCCCAGTTGATCAGCTTGTCGGCGGTCGTGGTAACTATACCCTGCTCGAATACGCCTTCTATTCCCATTCGAGGGCTCCCTTTTTCCATTCATAGATGAAACCGATTACCAGCACCGCGAGAAAAATCGCCATCGCGGCCAGGCCGAAGGTCCCAACCTGATCGAGCACGATCGCCCACGGGAATAGAAAGGCAATCTCGAGATCGAATATGATGAACAGGATGGCAACCAGGTAATAGCGCACATCGAATTTCATGCGGCTATCCTCGAACGCTTCGAAACCGCATTCGTAGGGAGAGTTCTTTTCGGCATCCGGACGCGAGGGGCCCAATAGTTTGCCGGCCAGGATCAGGACCGAACCCATCACCAAAGCCACGCACATGAATATTAGTATCGGTAGATAATTTCCTAACATGGATCGAGTTCTTTCCCGGGAAAGCCTGCTCTGAAAATGCGAGGGGCCAGTCTATTGTGGCACCTATATAGTGTCAAGAAATCTCCCGTTGCCGCACCATGTTACGGCCGTCATGTTACGGCCGTCCGAAGAAGATGTGAGTCGGCTGGCACGGGATTCGCTCCTGCCCGTGAAATTGCGACCCGGATGATCCGGGTCGCAACTTGATATGGTGCCGATGGCCGGAGTCGAACCGGCACAGCTTTCGCCACTACCCCCTCAAGATAGCGTGTCTACCAATTCCACCACATCGGCTATGCCCGGCTTACTGGGCCGGAGGCAAATCTGATTCTTGAGCACCCTCGCCGGCGAACCCCGCAGGCGGTATATCACCCTCCTGCATGGCACCGCTTTCAGGCACGGGCATATCGTCGACTTCCTGGGCGGTCACGCTGCCGGCCACACCTTCGGGCGAGACGCGGTTGGCCGAGATATAGGCCAGCGACAGGCAAACGACAAAAAACAGAATCGCCACCATTGTCGTCGCTCTGCTGAGAAAATTGCCCGAGCCGCGCGCGCCGAAAACGGTCGCCGACGCGCCGCTGCCAAATGCCGCACCGGCGTCCGCGCCCTTGCCGTGCTGCAGCAATATCAGCGCGATCAATGAGATCGACAATAAAACCTGTACTACCAATAATATACTGTTGATATTTTCCATAGTTATTCCTGAACCGATCGCGCTATCGCGAGGAAATCGTCCGCCTTTAGAGACGCGCCACCGATCAACCCACCGTCGATATCCGCCTGTGACAACAACTCCGCCGCGTTCGACGGGTTCATGCTGCCACCATATAAAATCTGCACCCGCTTCGCGATTTCGCTGTCGACCGCCGCAAGCTTGCCGCGAATAAACGCATGCACCGCTTGCGCCTGCTCGGGTGAAGCCACCTTGCCGGTACCGATCGCCCAAACGGGCTCGTAAGCGATCACCGAGCCTGCAATTCCGCCGATACCCGACAATTCAATTACCGCGTCCAGCTGTCGCGCCACCACCGCCTCGGTGACTCCCTGCTCACGCTCGAGCAGGGTTTCGCCCACGCACAGGATCGGCGTCAGTCCGACCGCGATCGCCATCGCGAATCGTGCCGCTACCAGCTGGTCCGATTCGAGATAGTGCGAGCGCCGCTCCGAGTGGCCGACTATCGCGTAGCGGCAACCGCATTCCTTCAGCATGGCCGCCGATATTTCGCCGGTATAGGCGCCGGATTCGTGGTCGCAGACGTTTTGCGAACCGAGCGCGATACCGCTATCGTCGAGCATACCGCCAACCTTCATCAGGTAAACCGCGGGCGGACAAACCGCGAGTTTCGCTTTGCCGGGGTCGCCCGCCTTGATACCTTCAACCAGCTCGATGACGGACTGCATATTGCCGTTCATTTTCCAGTTGCCCGCTATCAGCACGGATCGCATATCATTCGCCGGTCATTTAAAAGGCGCCAAAGGTTACTCACCTCGGCCCAAGAAATCAATCCACAATTGTCATTTAGCCACATTTAAACCCTGGCTTCAGCTTGCGGCCGCCTGCCTGACGGATTGCGCCAGTTCGGTCGCCAGCTTTTCGACCTGTTTGCTGTCCTGCCCTTCGACCATGACGCGAACCAGGGGCTCGGTGCCAGACGGGCGCAACAGTACCCTGCCGCTATCGCCGAGTTCCGCTTCGGCCGTCGTTACCGCATCCTGGACGTGCGCCGATGCAACCAGGTTGGAGGCTCCGGATATCGGCACGTTTATCATGGTCTGGGGATAGACACTCATGTCGGCGCAGGCCTCGGTCAGGGTTTGCTGCTGGTTGACCAACCAGTCCAGCACCTGCAGCGCCGCGATTATACCGTCGCCGGTCGTTGTCTTATCGAGACAAATGATGTGTCCCGACGACTCGCCGCCGAGATTCCATCCCTGCTCGGAAAGTTTTTCGATGACATATCGATCGCCAACCGC
>JAOTUD010000007.1 GCA_029864065.1 Gammaproteobacteria bacterium
AGCAAATGGCAATAAATCCCGACAGCACGATGGCAATGTAAATCAGGTAAAGCTTGCGTATGCCCGCCGGCTGCAGCGAATCGGTCGGGCGTTGAATTATCTTGACCGTGCTGATGCGATTGGTCCGCATCGAAGACGTAACCGACGCTTCTTCGACCTCATGACGATAAAACTTGTAATCGGTTTCCAGCAGTTCGGATTTGCGTATCAGATTGCGCCATGTGTTCTCATTTTCGTGTAGTCGCTTCAATTCGTCGCGAACCGCATCCAGCGCTTCGCGGCGGCCGTTGAGTGCCGCAAGCTTCTCGTCATACATGGATTCGATATTGGTTTCGAGTAAATCCAGAGTTCTCTTGTAACGCAGGTTTATTTCATCGATCGTGCGCTGCTCGCTGCTAGACGCCATTTCGATCTGAATCCGATCATTGCCCAGCTGTGCCAACTGGGTCATCAGATCGCTGGCAAAGCTATCGTTCGGGAAGGCGCCCAGCAGACCGATGTTCATCTCGTCACTACCAGTCGCGGCCTTTAGGTTATTCACCTTGCCTTTAAGTATTTCGAATTCGAGTTCGTCGGTTTTAACCTGGGCTGCCAACTGCTCTTCCTGTTCCAGCAGCAGCTTTTCCTGTACCTCGAGATTGACGATATTGGAATCAGTCTCGAGTTTCTTGATCTGGGCTTCAACCATGCGCAACTCTTTCAGCGCCTTGTTCATCCTGGCCCGAAACAGATTTACTGCATCCTCTTCCTGGAAATAAGACATGCGGGATTCCAGGTAAGTAGTAAGAATGGAATTCAGAACTGCTGCCGTGCCTTCGCGAAACGGCAGCCGCAGTTGCGCGACAAGAATATTGGACTCCTGGCTGCTGCCAACCCGGAGTCCCTTGCCGAGGGTATTGATAATTTGTTGCCTGGGGCTCAGACGCTGACGCAATCCTATCCGGATCATGAATTCGTTAGTCCATTCCTCTACGCTGGCCAATATCTGCCTGAAGTCATGTACCAGGCCCTTGAGAAATCCTTCTGGACGAACCTTCTCGCCCATTTCTTCGAGTTTGAGCTGGTCGACCACCCGCTCGAGTATGTCCGTGCTGCTAAGGATATGCACTTCGGTGGCCACGTCCTGGTGGCGATAGCCGATGACCGGGCTTTGCCGATCCAGCACTGTAACCGAGTTTAACTGTTCGTGACCAACGCGTACCAGGATCTTGGCGGTCGCTTCGTAAACATCAGCGCGAATCGTAAAGATCCAGAACAGTGCAATGATCATCGCGATAGTGAAGATAACCGTCATGCCGGTGAGACGCCGAAATAATACGGTCACGATGTCACGCAACGAAACGTCTGCGGACTCGTAATCCTGGATTGTCGGGTGCGGAGTGGGTGTGCTCATAACATTGCTAGATTATGGTTATTATTGGCAGAAAACAAACTAAACCAGCGGTGAGCTGGTGGCGCCAGGCCACCAACCGGGATAGAAGGCTAGTTATTAATTCTCAGTGACATTGAAACAGGTGAATTGTAAACTTGTCGCCAATCAAATGAAAGCCGGCTATAAAGTTCCATACCGACCGACTGCAAACACAGTCCCGGTGAGCTGGCGGCAAAACCTTTTCTGGATGATCAATTTCAATCAATTCGAATAACCAGTGCGGGTTATGTCCCACAACATTTCACACGAAAAAATGCAACTTGAACAAATCATTACCGGTGCCGCGGGATTCGTAGGCGAGCATCTTTGCAGTCGTATTGCCAAAACATCGGCATTATCCAAAACCGCAGCCCTGGATCTTCTGCCCTTGACTCAAGGTAACCTGGCAAGTTCGCAAACGGACATACGCCTGGCCTCGATGCTTTCCGAACTCACCGAAAAATGGTCAGCCCCGGTGCTGATTCATCTTGCTGCACTGGCCGAAGTGATCATGCCCTTTTCCAGTATGGCCGATCTCAACAACACCAACGTTCAGGGGACAATTAACCTGCTCCAGGCTTTTGATCCCAACCGTTTCGTGTTTGCCTCGTCAAGTGCGGTTTACGGTAGCGTGCACAATCGCAGCGCGTGCCCGCTGGCGAGCGAAGCCGCCGCCATAGGCACTTACGGCGCGTCCAAGGTCATGGGGGAAATAATTTGCACCGAGTGGGCCGCCGAACGCCTGGCCAACGCGGTAATCCTGCGTTTCGGCAATATTGTCGGCCCGGGCTGTCGCGGCCTGATTCCCTATATTGTGTCGCATGCGTTACGGTATCCGGATGGCGAAGTACCGGCACAGCTGCGCGGCCAGGGCCGGATCATTCGAGACTATATCCCCGTGGAAGTCGCGGTCGAATCCCTGTTGAAAGCCGCCTCTTTGCCGCTGCAACCAGGGCAAAGCGCCATATTCAACGTCGGCTCCGGATTTGGACTCAGCAACAAGGAGGTTGCGGAGGTTGTCGCCGATGTGCTGCGCAGGCAAGGCTACCAACTGGAGCTCAATTTCGACAATCCAATCCCGGCCGGGGAGTCCGAGGCTGTGGTGCTGGAGATCAGCGAGACCTCCGAGCGCCTCGGGGTGCATCCCCCGTCGACCGACGCGGTGATGCAAAGCATTGAGCAGGCGACCCACTGGCACATCCACCATAGCCATGAATGATTCACGCTTGGCAACCGGTATGAGCACGGCCCCACTGGTGTTCAACCAGAGACATTACGACAAGATACACGTGATTCACAATGGCGACCCCGGGGCCGGATTTTCCGCGCTGATTACCTACGCCCTCAACGGCGTGCGGCGTGCGGAATCGTTTAACTGGTTACCCGTGGTCGATTTTACCCGTAACGATACACCTCACTTTTACGATCCCGAATACGGGAACAATGTCTGGGAGTATTACTTCGAGCCGGTAGCGGACCTTGGCTCGACAAAACTGCGGCAGTGGCTGGAATCCGGGAAGGTAAACAGTGAGCAGATTCACCGGTACACCGATGCGGAAGTGGTGGAATGGCATGTCATTGATCCGGATCGGATCACGACCTTCTGGGGGCCTACCGACGTCGACGACCGGCAGACCTGGATGGCGGAGAAGCGACAACTGGGACGGGAGTATGTCGGTAAATACGTCCGCCTGAAACCGCATATTGGCAATAAACTGGAACGCCTGCATGCTCGCCTGTTTCACGCACCGGTCATGTTCGGGGTTCACATTCGCGGTACAGATTTTTCCTACGCAAAGCCAACTGCAATCGACGAATACTTTGTCGCGATCGAAACCAGAATAGAGCAACAGGGCCTTGCGGATTTCGGCATCTTCCTCGCCACCGATCAGTTGCAGTTTGTAACCGCGTTTAACCAGCGTTTTCCGAACCGGGTGGTGACTTGCGACGCAGCACGCTCCAGTAACGACGTCGCCCCTTTTAAGCTCAAGGACGTCAGTGCCTACAAAAAAGGTGAGGACGTTCTGCTCGACATTCTGCTGCTGTCACGCTGTGACTATCTGTTCAAAAGCGTTTCGGCAGTCGGTGAATATGCGTTATGGTTCAATCCCAGGCTTGAATGCACCGATTTTGCGCTGACCAGCGAGTATTTACCCGACAAATCGATATTCTGGACCGGCGTGTATCTGAAGCTGGATGTCGACAACAAGGGCCCGGTTCGAATTGCGTTGCTGACCTGGACACGCATCGCCGGCCAGGTAATCGAAAATTACTGGCACCGGTTGCTCCGGCTCCTGCGTTAATCCCGGCAAGGAATACCATGTTGAACGAGCAGCAGAATTCCACGCCGACCCTGGATGTCAGTATCGTCATTCCCGCCTTTAAACGACCGGAACTTTTACGCAAGGCCCTGATCTCGGCGCTCGCACAGGATCTGGCGCCGGAAAAATTCGAAGTTATTGTCGTCGATAGCTCGCCTGACGATAACAATGCGGCGATCGTGGAAGCACTCAAGCAGGAGAGCGGCAGGGTTGCACTGACACTGTATCGAAAGGCGCCCGAAGGACCTGGCCCATCGCGACTGCTCGGTGCGCATCGCGCGCGCGGTCGGATCGTCGCCTATCTCGACAGTGACTGCCAGGCGACACCCGGCTGGCTGGCGGCTGGTCTCGCCAGGTTTGACCAGGATATCGGCATCGTTCAAGGACGTACCCTGCCGGTGCCGGGCCAACCGATCGGCGTGTTCAGTCGCTACGTGCAAATCGAGGCGGAAAATCCACGCTACGAAGCGGCCAATATATTTTACCGGCGTGACTGCCTGGCCGAATTCGATGAAGCCAGCAAGGACCTTACGCCCAACGACGAGCGCCCGACCGGTGGCGAGGATGCGCTGATGGCCTGGCGCGTTAAACGCAATGGCTGGCAGAGCACCTTTGCCGACGAAGCACTGGTCTACCACGAAGTTATTGCGATCAGTATCTGGCACTGGTTCTACGAAAAACGCATGATCATGCTGCCCTGGCTGGTACGTGAAGTACCCGAGATGAAGGGTGTATTTTACCTGCGATATTTTCACGATCGCGCCCACGCCTGCCTGGTCTTGCTGCTGGCCGGTGTGGTCTTGTCGCCACTGTCGCTGGCCTGGCTGGCTGCTGCCATACCTTATTTCGTGCTGCGCGCATCCGAATCTTCAAACCGGCTGCGGGGCATCATGCGCCTGACCCGCGGATTAATCTATCTGCCGCGGGATTTGATTGCTTTCGGCCTGCTGGTTGTCGGCAGCCTGCGTTATCAAACCCTGTTACTCTAGGAGCAATCACTTGACTATGCGGATGGCCTATTTCACCCCGCTGAGCCCTCAACACAGCGGCATTACAGACCATAGCGAGGAGTTGCTGCCTCACCTGGCGCCTTATGCCGAGATTGATATTATCGTCAGTGGGACTTATACGCCCACCAATAAAAACGTCACCGATCGATTTCGGGTCCTGCCCCACCAGGAATATTTACGCGATCCGTCAGCCTACGACGCCACCGTTTACCAGATTGGCAATAATCTCCGATACCACGCCTACATGGTGCCCTGCATGCGCGCGGCGCCGGGGATCATCGTCCTGCAGGACTACAGCCTGCAATACCTGGTCCTGGGACTAACCCTGCGGCAGGGTGAACTGGAAATGCTGAACGATGCCCTGCAACCGGTTTATGGTGAACGCAGTCGCGCGCTGGTGCGCAAACTGTTATTCGGCCTCGAGGATCCCGCGGCGCTGACCTTTGCCCACCCGTTTCTGGCCGCCAGCCGGGGCATTATCGTGCATAGCGAACACGCGCTGAAACTGGTGCAGCAACAGGTGCCCGCTAAACTGGTCAGCAATGTGACAATGGGCATAGTCATGCCATCGTTTGATCAATCGGTCGCACAATTACGTCAGAAACACGGATACCGCGAGGATGATTTCATCATCGCCTCAGTGAGTACGCGCGCCCCGAAAAAACGCCTCGAGGTCGTGCTCGAAGCGGTCCAGCAAATCAGAACCCGTATTCCCCGACTCAAGTTTTTGATTGTCGGTGGCGGCTCGCCTGGCGACAAGATTCATCGACTGATTCGGGATTACGGGCTGCAGGATATTGTCGAGCAAACAGGTTGGGTGGATGCCGAGCGCTACCAGGACCTAATCCACCTTGCCGACGTCGGCGTCGACCTGCGCGACATGGCTGCCGCGGAAACCGCGCATAGCGCGTTGCGCTGTATTGCTTCCGGTGTGCCTGTTATCGTTTCGGCCTGCGGCACTTTTCTCGAGCTGCCGGATGGTTGCTGCCCCAAACTGGTGCCCGATGAAAACCAGGCGACGGCGCTCGCTGAGTTACTGGTGCAGTATGCCGAGCAGCCGCAAATACTCGCGCAGATGAAACAGGTAGCAGTGGATTATGCCAAAGATAGCTTGTCGCTCGCACTTCAGGCGCGCGAATTCATGGAATTTGTCACGGATCTGGTTGCATCGACTCCCAATACGGGCCGCGTCAATCTGCTCGAGCCGCGAGGTACCCGGGGCATGCCGTTTTTTGCGGCACTGTATCGCGTCTGCCGCCTGGGGTACCTGCTACGTCGTTATGGGATTGCCGACAGCCTGCGGCGACTGCGCATCACCCTGGCGAGCCGACTCAATCCGGACCGGCCGGAGACCATGTAACCGGGCAGGGCTCTAAGCGGAAATATTGGCCACCCGTCGGTAGAGTTGCTCGATCAACGGGCCATTGGTTGCCCAGCCGTATTTTTCCACGTGCGCGCGGCAGCGCTGCGGCGTGGCCGGATCGGCGCCCAGCTCAAGCCCCTGGCACAGGGCTTCGGCCAGGGCCTCGAAGTTGTCTGGTTCGAAACTGCTCTTGTCGCCGGGTTCGAACAGGCTACCTACCTGAGGATTGTCGATAATCTCAGGTAACGCACCGTCATCGGTGCCCACTACCGGCGTGCCCGTGGCCATGGATTCGACCGTGACCAGGCCAAAAGCCTCCCACAGCGACGGTAGTACCGATACCGTGGCGCGACCATAAAGCCGAGGCAAGTCCTCCCAGTCGACACTGCCGAGAAACTGCACGTCGTCGCGCCAGCGCCGATCGACCAGTTGGATAAGTTCGTCGCGTACTGCCGGCATGATAGCGCTTGCGTTTTGCAGCACGACCTCGGGCCGACGCTGCTTGACGATATTGAACGCACGCATCAACACTCGCCCCCCCTTGCGGTGATCATTAAGAGCGGCCGCACAGAAGATGATCGGCGGGTCCTGTTTCGGCTCCTGCCACAGCGGGAAGCGGTCGAGGTTAAGCGGCACCGGGATGAGTTCACCGCGGCGACCGAAACGCTCCTCGATATAGTTGCGCACATACTCGCTGACGCAAATGATTTCGTCGGCCGCGGACACGGCACGACTGAACACCGCGCCACCGGTCGAGATGGTGCGGTAGTAGCGTGCGCGCGGAGGCAGGCCATTGATAAAGAAAACGAACGGTGTGCGGTTGAAGTGCCGGGCCAGTGTGGCGCCGGCCGCGTCACCCATCGAGTGCGCATGCACCACATCGTATTTTCGTCGCAGTAATTCGCTCATACTGGTCAATACGAATGCATGCTCTTCGCGTACGCCTAGCCTGCCAAGCGCCGGATGCCACATACGGCGGTGACTGTCACAAATATACCCCTCGCGCCTGATGACTTCACGCCGGCCCGGTTTACAGGCAATGATTCTGACTTCGTGGTCACGCTTGCTCATGTAGGCTGCTGTTTCGTCAATCAGCCGTTCGGTGCCGCGGCAAACTCGCGCGCTAGTGGTCGGATGGGTTATCGCGATACGCATGGGCTAAACCGCCAGCATCGAGCGGAAGCAAAAAATATTCGCGCTGACACCGATATACCGGGGGGACTGGATTGCAATGCACGGATCATGAAACTGCGTATTATTTTTCGTTGAGGTTGGGCATTAAAAATACAGGATCAGAGAATCAAGTTGCGGGCCTGGATGCTACCCCAGATCAGGAACGAGCTGACCAGTAGCTGGCGCAATGACAACATAACAACCCGAATGGGAGCGAATACCCAGGCACGCAGCGAGTGGCCGCGATTGGGTATAATCGCAATTCGCAACAAGTAAGGCAGGCACAATATAGCAATCCACGGATTTACCGCAATGCCGGCAATGGCCGCGGTCACGGCGATATAAAACCAGACGTGATCCGGAGAAACAAATGGGCCCTTCCACAACAGCGGTTGGCGCAGCGACGGATAGCGCCGCAAAAACTCGGGCAATTGCACAAACCTCAGGTTCCACATGAGCCATTGCCATGGCGACACTTTCAATACCTCGTGGTAAACCAGCATGTCCGGCAGAAATTTGTTTCGATGACCCTTGCCCAGTACACGGTAAGCGAGATCTATATCCGAGTATTCAACCGGTGTCGTATTGATGGCGGCTAACCATACCGACTCGTCGAATCCGCCGACCCCCCAGAAAACGTCCTTGCGATACAACGCGTTGGCCAACGGATAAATCGGGTTCTCCCCGGGTAGCGGATTGCCGCCGACACTGAAAAAGGTGACGCGCTGATCCGGTTTGTTCAGGATCGGACCGGTGATAAACGCAACTTCTGGATCGGCATCGAATGCGTCAAGCCCCAGTTCGAGCCAGGTCGGCGTGACCCGGCAATCGCTATCGGTAAAAGCGATAATTTCGCCACTGGCGAGTTTCACCCCCTCGTTGCGCGACCGCACCGAACCGCCGTGAGTTTGCATGGCACGATACACAAAGCGGCAGGGTGACTGCGACTCCAGTTCGGCCAGCATTTCGGGGGTGCCGTCGGTGGAACAATCGTCGATAATGATAATTTCGAACAGACCCGGATCCAGCGTTTGTTGCCATAGCGAATCGATCAGTTCGCGCAATAAAACCTTTCGGTTCAGGGTCGGGGTCACAATCGATATTCGAATCCCGGTGGTATCCGCTATATTCCCCGCATCATGACTCAATTGAGCTGTCCTCCCGGATCATGAAATAAATATTTGAATTCAGAAATGCGCTCGACGCGCTGAAGGGAAGAAGTTTTCTACCCAGATATGTCGGTAATGATAGTAGACTAGCATGTACTCGAACGCTACAACTACCTGCAACGATATCTTTATCAACGAGATTTTTCCGAACCATGAAAATTGCCTTTACCCACCCGTATTGCTGGCCATTTATGCGCCGAGGTAACGAACGCAATATCGATGTCATGGCCCGTTATTTCACCCGACAGGGTCACGAGGTGACCACTATATCGAGCCGTCCGGGTCGGTACGGTATCGAACACGACGACAGCGGCACCCGCATTCTCGCCCGACCGATAGAAATCCCGGGGATGTCCCTGCTGAGAATCAATACCATGCACACCTTCTGGCTGACGGCCTGGAGAGAACTGCAACGCCATCAGTTCGACGTGGTCCACAGCCTGTTATTCACGGATGCATTGGCGGCAACGATGCGGGCGCCAGGCAGGGGATTCGCCACCGTATTCCAGATGAACGGCGTGGCATTACCGGGGCTATCCTGCCGGCGTTTTCCACCCGAGGCAGCGATGTACAGACGAGTGATGAAATCTGCAGACGCGTTGATTACCTGCAGCGAATATATTCGAGCACTGGTGCAAGAGCACTACGGGGTGGATTCGATCGTCATTCCGCCGATGGTCGATGTCGACACATTCGCCAGTGGTTCGAGCCGCGCAGCCGAACGACCTTATCTGCTCGCGGCAGGTGATTTTACCGTACCGCGCAAGGGTATTCGGGTGTTGCTTGAAGCCTTTCCACTGGTAAAGCGGGAATATCCCGAGCTGGTACTCAGGCTGTCCGGTTGCATGCCGGAACAATTGATTGCACCTTTGATACGGACTATGCCCGAGAAGATACGCGGCGATATCGAACTGCTGGGCCTGGGCAGGCCGGATGATTTGCCGACGCTTTACAGCGAGTCCAGTGTCCTCGTATTGCCAGCAATGGGTGAACCCAGCGGCACCGTGCTGATGGAGGCCTGGGCTGCGGGCACACCTATCGTAACCACCAACCATGGCGGAGTGCCCGAGTTTGTTACCCCGGAAGTCGGGATCATGTTCGAGCCAATGACAGGCGATCTCGAAACCCGCAACGCCGAAGGGCTTGCAGAGGCAATCGTTAAGGCCATGCAACTGGCGCAGAATCCAGCCACGGCGGACGCCTGTCGGGCGCACGCGCAGGATTTTTCGGGCGCCCGGATCGGCATGCAAATCGAAGCGCTATACGATCGGATTCGTTAAGCGCCGCCGAGCTAACTGCGGGCAACATTCGGTTTTGATTATTCAACGCCAGACTGTCATCATGCAGCGCACGAAAATTCTGCCGGATCGCGACGATTGGGCCGATCGAATAGAACTCAACGGAAAAAAATGTTTCATTGATGAAAATCTTGTTATGTCATGAACGCTACAAACCGGATTTTGTCGGCGGTGGCGAAGTTGTGGTACACGAGACTGCGGTCAACCTGGCCAGGCTGGGTATGGAGGTCAAGGTGATCACCACGGGCGATCCTGTCGACAACTCCGTAGACGGGATACCCATCCACCGATTACCGGTACACCCATATCGTTTCAACTTCGCGGCCGATGCCGTAACCGAGATGGCCGAATCGGTCGACCTGATCCAGACCTTCAATTACCATGCCTGCCTGCCGGCACTGGCCGCCGGCCGCCGCGCCGGCAAACCTGTCGTCTGCGGAATACTGGCCTTGTTCGATGATGCCTGGCGTAACATGCGGGGGCCGTTCGTGGGCCGCCTGTTCCAGGCCTGGGAACGACGCATGCTGCGCATGGATTATTCACGGGTATTTTTCCTGAGCGAGTTTTCCCGTCAGCTGGGCCTCGATCTCGGGGTCGATCCGCAACGCACTTTTATCGCCTCACCGGGGGTTGATGTCGAGGCCTTCAGGCCTGACAACGTTAAGGAGGACGTGGTCCTGTTCGCAGCCAAACTTGATCCCAGAAAAGGCGTAGACGAGCTGGTCGCCGTGGCTCGAGCACTGCCACAGGTGCGCTTTCGCGTCGCCGGCTGGGGCCAGCATCCCTGCGCCAGGCCACTGTATACCCTGCCCAATGTCGAGGTAATCGTCTGCGAAACCCAGGACAGGCTGAGCCGGGAGTTTGCCCGCGCGCGAATTTTTTTCTTTCCGTCGCTGGCCGAAACCTACGGCATGGTGCTGGTCGAGGCGATGGCTTCCGGTTGTGCGATTGTCTCGACCATCGACCTGGATTATGCGGGGATCAAGGTCAAACCACTCGATGCTAGCGCGATGGTTGATGCAATCCGCGAGCTCTGGGAAGATCGTGCGCAAACGGCTGCCATGGCCGAGGAAAACATCAGGCGCGCGCAAAGCATAACCTGGGACAGATATGCGAAAACTCTGGAATCTACCTACCGGGAACTTCTTAACGCCGGCAAAGGGGCTGTTGACCAATAACTTCCGATAAAAACTGTCGACAAATATAGTGGGCTTTTCAGCCTGGCAGTCCACAGTCCCCGCCGGTTTGCAAATATGCTGCTGGCCTGCCTGGGGATCAAGAAATTTCCGCCATACCGCATTCCCGAATCGATGCGGCAACGCTTTACCCTCGGCGGCATGGTCGAAGTTCTGAGCGGATATTGCGATGATTGCCGCAACGAATCCACGCATTATTCGAAGCCGGTTATCTAGCGCACGCTGAAGAAAATAGCGCTCCGGGAGACGAGTCTTTACGGTGGCGTCGATACCTGTTAAAACCCGGCGGGCTGAAGTTTCTTGCTGTCCCGAGCGGTCCGGACAAGGTCGTTTTTAACGCCAACCGGATCTACGCTAGAGCCTGGACGCCACTTTTGCTGGAAGGCTGGGAAAAGACCGACGGCTTTGGATACGACGAGGCCAACCTGGATCGCGATACAGGATATGGCTGGATGCCAGAAAATAAAGACGGTTCGTTGATGCATCCCGAATGCCCCGAATACAGCCCGATTCTGGTCCTGCACAATTGCCGATTGACGGCACCGGGGCCTGAGAACAGCCCGCAGCCATTTTTCGATCGGGACATTTGCAGTGCAAGCGCAGTTTCGTTAATGTACCCGCTTTCGTTTAATTTACGGATGGAACACCACTCATGAGTTCGGATCAGCAAAACATCAAGATAAAGGACGAGCCAGGAGTGCGGATTGATCTGCCCAGGCCATTTACGGATGATAGAGGTGCGATTCAGCCCCTGGTTAGCGGCGACTTCAAGGCGGCACAACTGATCACGTCAAAGGCCGGCACCGTCAGGGCCAATCACTATCACAAGGAAGATTCCCACTACATGTATATCGTCAGCGGCGAGTTTGACTATTACTATCGCTCGACCGGATCGAGCGCGGAACCCAGGTGCCTGCGGTTGAAGGCCGGTGAAATGGTCTACACTCCACCGATGTTCGACCATGCGGTGAAGTTCGTCAAAAATACGACCTTTATCAACTTTACCAGCTGCGACCGCGACCAGAGCACCTATGAAGACGATATCGTACGTATAAGCCTGATCGCTTCGGAATAAAAAAATATTGGCGAATAATAATATTTTATAAACTCTGCGCGCTAAAATAGGCACCAGGATTTTTTACAAACATCCGTAAACCAATATTGGGAAAATAAATGATTCGGAGAGTACTTATTGTTACCGGCGGGCTGGGATTTATTGGCAAACACTTCGTACGCCGCTGCCTCGAGTTGGGAAACTACGTCACCAATATCGATAACATGAACTACGCCGCCGATCTGGTGGTTAACGAGGAGTTCATGCAGCACGACAATTACCGCTTCGTGCAGGAAGATATTACCGAGCTCAAGCATATAATCGAGGCGGAATACATTGTTAACTTTGCCGCCGAATCTCATGTCGACAACTCGATCGTCGACAACCAGAAATTTTGCCGGACCAATATACTCGGCACCCAGCGATTACTCGAGCTAACCCGTTCTCGCATGTCAGCAGCACCTTATTTTGTGCAGATCAGCACCGACGAAGTCTACGGCGATACCGTCGAGGGGATTCATACTGAAAATCACCCGCTACGGCCATCCAATCCCTACTCCAGCACCAAGGCCGCGGCCGATATGCTGTTGCACGGCTGGTCCCGAACCTATGATCTCGATTACAACATCCTGCGAATATCGAATAACTACGGCCCCCACCAGTACCCGGAAAAGCTGATCCCCCGCTCGCTGTGGCGCATGTCGCGCGGCCTGCCGGCGATCATGCATGGCGATGGCACCTATTGCCGGGTCTGGTTGCATGTCGAGGACACCGTCAATGCGATTCTGACCGTGCTCGATAATGGCGAAAAAAATACGATTTACAACATATCCGGCGACACCGAGTTGGAGAACTTCGAGGTGCTGAGGCGAATCGCCAAAATCGCCAACATGCCCGAGTCAGATGCAATTCAGACGGTGAAGAACCGCGTCGGCCAGGACCTTCGCTACAACATGGATGATTCCCGGATACGGGCGCTGGGCTGGAAACCCACTCGCGACTTCGACACCTCGTTGCGCGAGATCGCCGAAACGATCAATACCGAACGATTTTTATGAGCGCCTGACCGACGTGGAACAACCGCATCACCACAAACGCGAAGCCTGCCGCCTCTGTGGTGCGCGCAATCTCGAGTGCGTGCTGGAACTGACCCCGACGCCGCCGGCCAATGCCATGGTCCCGGCAAAGTTGCTTGATCAGGCTCAACAGTGCTATCCGATCGACGTTTACTTTTGCGAATCCTGCCATCACGCGCAGCTGCTGGACATCATCGATCCATCCTATCTGTTCGAGGAATATGTCTATGTATCGGGCACCTCGTCGGCAAACGTCGATCATTTTCGCCGTTATGCCGACCAGGTCATCGGTGTGGCAGGCCTCGAACCAGGCGACCTGGTAGTTGAAATCGGTTCCAATGACGGCACCATGTTGCGCTTTTTCAAGGATGCCGGGATGCAAGTGCTTGGTATCGATCCCGCCCAGTCCATCGCCGAAGCCGCAACCGCCGACGGCATCGAAACCCTGCCCGAGTTTTTTACTCCCGAACTTGCTGAACGCATCCGGCGCGAGCACGGTCCGATCAAGGTCGTGGTCGCCAACAATGTTTGCGCCCATATCGATGACCTCGAAAGCGCGGTAACGGCTGCACGTATATTGATCAAACCTGCGGGCGTGTTCGTTTTTCAGGTTTCCTACTTGCTCGACGTTTATGAGAAAACCCTGTTTGACACGATGTATCACGAGCATGTGGATTATCATCGGGTTGGCCCGCTACAGCCTTTTTTCGAACGCCTGGGGATGAAACTCTGGGATACCTACCGGATGGAGGCGCAGGGCGGTTCGCTGCGGGGGTATGTTTCGATGGCCGAGTCGGATGTCGCGGTACAGCCGTCTGTCAGCGAGATGATGGCACAGGAAGCTGCCGCCGGACTCGATGCGCCGACTACGCTGCGCAACTTCGCGCGCAGTATTAACCGAAGTGGAACCGAACTCATGTCGTTGCTAACCGGTCTGAAGTCGCGCGGACACAGCATCGCGGGTTATGGCGCGCCGGCGAAGTCGACCACGCTGATGTATCACTTCGGTCTCGGTCCCGAAGTGATCGACTACATTGTCGAAGACAATCCGCTCAAGCATGGCATGTATACCCCGGGACTGCACATTCCTGTCGTCTCCACTGACGCCCTCTACGAAAAACGTCCGGACTACGTGGTCATCCTGGCATGGAACTTTGCCGAGCCCATTATTTCCATGCACCGGAAATTTACCCAACAAGGCGGTCGATTCATCGTGCCGCTACCCTTGCTGGGTATTCGATGAGTGGCACACCGGCAAACAATCAGGCACCGACTGGCTGCGTTAACCTGGGCTTGATCGGGGTTGGACGCTGGGGTACGCGGTACGCTTCGACCCTGCCAGATATCGACGGTGTTAACCTCAGCCTGGTGGTCAGCCGCAATCCTGCGACCCGGGACATGGTTGCGCCGGATTGCAAGATCTTCCATGACTGGCGGGACGCCCTGGACAGCGAGGCGCTCGACGGTTTGATCGTCGCCACGCCACCTGAGACCCATTATGAAATTGCCAGCGCCTGCTGCGCGCTGGGAATTGCGCTACTCATCGAAAAGCCCCTGACGCTGAGTTCGACCCAGGCCCGGGAACTGCAACGGCAAGCCAAACAACGTGGTTTGCTGATCATGGTCGATCATACCCATCTGTTCTCCAGCGCTTACGGAACGTTAAAAGTGCTCGCACCGACACTTGGAAAGCCGCTGCGGATTTACGCCGTCGGCTCGAATAACGGGCCCTTTCGCGAGGATGTTGATGCGCTATGGGACTACGGTCCGCACGATGTTTCCATGTGCCTCGACCTGCTGGGTCAGGATCCTGTTGCAATACGTGCCCAGCTGGTTTCATCCCCGCCGGCAACCAATTCGCATGGCATGCTGGTTGAGATCCGGCTCGAATTCTCCGACGGTAGCGAAGCTGAAATTACGGTCGGTAACCTGGCGCAGGAAAAACAGCGTCGATTCGAAGTTCGGGGCGTCAACGGCAGCCTCGTATACGACGACCTGGCGCAGGACAAGCTGGTTGCAATGGATCTTGACGGCAGGCGAACGCCACTCCGCCTCGATCAAAGCTTGCCGCTAACCCTGGCAATAAAGGCGTTTCGTGACGCCATCGCCAACGGCGAGACCGAACATTGCAGCTTCTCACTCGGCGTGCGCGTGGTCGAGCTGCTGGAGCAAATCGCGACCCAGCTTAAAACTGCGGGCGGTTATCATGACGCAATCCGTATCTGAGTTTACTTATGCGCTGGTCTGTATCAGAGTTACGCGATTTATCGCGATCGAGAAAATCAAACAATGAAGCCCGAATCCGATATGTCCAGTAATCCAGGCTCGACTGCCGTCAAAAACCTGCGCAAGGCACTGGAGGTGCACGACGTCTGCAAGACGTTTTACCCGCCCACCTTCGGTTTCAGAAAAGCAAATTCCAGTGACCCGAGAATCAAGCACGCCCTGAGTAACATCTCGCTTGATATCAACGAAAGCGAAATGGTGGCTCTGCTCGGACCCAACGGGGCGGGCAAAACAA
Organism: Gammaproteobacteria bacterium; assembly: GCA_029864065.1. Classification (GTDB taxonomy): domain Bacteria; phylum Pseudomonadota; class Gammaproteobacteria. Next base: position 15,593 of record JAOTUD010000007.1, read on the forward strand.
CCCTGTCAAAAATCATCACCACCCTGATCCATCAAAGCTCGGGTGAGGTGCGCCTGTTCGGTGTGGACGTGCGTCAGGATCCCTATGCCGCCAGGGGCATGATGGGACTGGTAACCTGCGACGAACGCAGTTTTTACTGGCGCCTGACCGGTCGCCAGAATCTGAATTTTTTTGGCGCCCTGTACGGCGTTTCGAAGCAAGACATCGGTGAGCGCAGTGCCGAAATCCTGGAAACGCTGGACCTGGCCAGGGCGGCCGACCGCCCCTACCACAGCTACTCGTCAGGTATGAAACAGAAGCTGGCCATTGCCCGCGGCCTGCTGAGTCACCCGCGCCTGCTGATTTACGATGAGCCAACCCGTAGCCTCGATCCGCTGAGTGCGCATAACATTCGCGACTGGATCCAGGAACAACGTAAAAAATTTCCCGAGCAAACCCACCTGCTTGCGACTAACCAGCTCAATGAAGCGGAGCTGCTTTGCGATCGCGCGGTTATAATTAATCACGGCCGCTTGATCGCACAGGGCACCATCCAGGAAATTCGGGCATTAGCCGATATCGGCAATTTCGACTCTTTCCAGATCAAAACCCAGGGTGTCGGTTTCCAGCCGTCAGACGAGTACGATCAAGATCCGGACATTACCCAATTGCGTATTGAAGATCTTCCTCATGGCAGGAACCTGTTTCTCACCACCCGTATCGGCAGCGACGCCCTGACCCGGGTTTTAGCTGATATCATTCGGTCAGGCGACAAGATCGCGCAATGTTCGACCGAAAAGATTTCCTTCGACGAAGTGTTCTGTTCGGTCATCGAATCGGAAAAAGCGAAAGAGGCAAAATAAATGAGTCTTGCCCTGGAATTTCTCAAGCGCGATGCGCTGATCGCGATCAGTTACCGGACCGCCTTTGTTACCCAGCTGGGCGGCAATATTGTTGTGCTGGCCGTGTTTTACTTTATCGGCAAGATGTTTGCCGGCACCGAGATTGAAGCGCTCGACCGCTACGGCGGCAACTATGCGGCCTTCCTGCTCATCGGTATTGCGCTTACCGATTCGCTCGGTGTCAGCGTCAGCACCTTTGCCACGCAGATTCGCGAGGGACAGATGACGGGTGCGCTAGAAGCCACCATGATGTCGCCGGTAAAACTGTGGCGAATCCTGGTTTATTCGTCACTGTGGAGTTACGTCCTGAGCGCTCTGCGTTTCAGCCTTTACCTCGCGCTCGGCCTGCTGTTTTTCAGCGTCGATCTCGAGAAGGCCAACCTGGCCGCCAGCCTGCTGGTGTTTGTGCTGACGGTGTGCTCATTTGCCGGTCTCGGCATGTTCTGGGCAAGTATCGTAATGCTGGTCAAGCGCGGCGAGGCAATCATGAACCTGCTCGGCGGTGCGTTTTTGCTGCTTGGCGGCGTTATGTTTCCGATCTCGGTTTTACCGGAATGGCTGCAGGTACTGTCGAGCCTGATTCCGCTGACCTACGGTCTCGAAGGTATGCGCCTCGCCTTGCTGCAGGGATTCGGGCTGGCGCAGCTGGCCGAGACGATACTTATCCTTGGCGGCTTCTCACTGGTGCTAATCACGCTCGGTATCGTCTGTTTTAATGCCTCCGTGTGGCTGGTCAAGGAACGGGGTTCGCTGACGCAGTTCTGAAACCATGGCATCGTCGACACATTCAGCCGCAATTCAAAGCAGCGCGGGTTACTGGATCCGCCTTATCATCCTGGGGATCGTCGCCGGATTCGTCGTTACCGCATTGTTGCCCGTCGTCGCCGAAGCAAGCCGGCGCTCCATCGCCCTCGGTATCATCGGTATAGGCATCATTGCCACAGTTGCTGCGTCTCGCCGGGGGCGCGAAGTTCTGCTGTTCGTCTGGATCGTCGCACTCACCTACAATCGCCAGTTCTGGTCGTTTGCACCGATTGTCGGAGATCATGGCGCTTTCGGACCCTACTGGATGATTGCCGACCTGGCCCTGCTTGCACTGCTGGTATACTGGGCATTCGAAGTCGTCATCCTGAAAATTCCGCAACAACCGAAATCGCTGCGCCTCATGCCCTGGTACGGGCCGTTTGCCATCGCCGCGGCCCTATCCGTGGTTGGCGCCCCCGAGCCTGCATGGGCGTTGGGCGACCTGTCGCGGATCGCCAAACTCGGCCTGGTGCTGCTGTATTTTCGCTATAACGTCGGGCCGCGACAGTGGTGGGTGATTATTGCCGGGCTTGGCGCCGCGGTAGCAATCCAGTCGGGCCTGGGCATCCTGGAAGTCGTGTCCGGCCGCACTGGCGTGCTTGGCATCTTCGGTATCAGCGATATCAACGTGCAGGAAAGCCTCGGCATCAACGAACTTTTTGGCGGCTGGACACGCGCCACGGGAACCGTGGCCCATCCCCCCTACCTCGCGGCATTTTTCCTGTTGACCGTGCCGATATTTATGAGCCTTGCGCTGACGCTGCCAATAAATACTATTCGCCTGCTCTGTATCGGCGTCACCGGCCTGGGCGCCATAGGCATGATCTGCACCCTGACGCGCATGCCGATAGCGGTAATGCTGGCGCAAACCGTGCTGCTGGTGACACTGCTGACCGCCATGCGCCAGATATCGATTATGCGCATCGTCGCCCTGATAGGGTTTACCGGGCTGGCGGTCGGCCTAATCGGCATCCTTGGTGCCGAATTAATACTGGAACGGCTTACCTCGGATTTAAAAGCCTCGGTGGACGAGCGTTTCGAGGGTTATGCGACGGCTCTCAAAATGCTGGGGGATCATCCTCTGTTCGGTGTTGGCCTCAATAACTACGGGGCGGTCATGGAGCAATACGACCCCAGCACGGCATGGGGCATCACCGACAAATGGCAGCGGGTTGCGACTCAAATTACCCATATGCGCCTGCTGGCCGGGCCGCTTAACGGTTATCTCTATGTCGCTTCGGTTACCGGGCTAGTCGGGCTGGCGGCATTCCTGTGGCTAGCCCTGGGCGGTATTGTGCTCGGCTCGCGAGCGATCAAACGTAACCGGGGAGCTAGCGGCAGTAA
>JAOTUD010000008.1 GCA_029864065.1 Gammaproteobacteria bacterium
ATCGGCGACCCCAAGATGATAGATACCGCGCAGGATACCCGACTTAGTCGCATATTTTCCAACAAATTGATCGCGCGCTACCCGGCGTTTTCCGAGTTCTACGGCATGGAAGATGCGATCGAGCAAATCGTTTCCTATTTCAAGCATGCCGCCCAGGGCCTGGAGGAGAAGAAGCAGATTCTCTACCTGCTGGGACCCGTCGGCGGCGGCAAGTCTTCGCTCGCCGATCGGCTCAAGGTGCTGATGGAAAAGGAGCCGATCTACGCGATCAAGGATTCCCCGGTTTTCGAGTCGCCGCTGGGGTTGTTCGACGTCAACGAAGACGCCGATATCCTGGAGCAGGACTACGGCATCGCGAAACGTTACCTGAGCAAGATCATGTCGCCGTGGGCGGTTAAACGACTGAACGAATTCGGCGGTGATATCACCCAGTTCAAGGTCGTCAAGATCCAGCCCTCGATCCTGAACCAGATCGCCATCGCCAAGACCGAGCCCGGGGACGAGAACAACCAGGACATCTCGGCGCTGGTGGGCAAGGTCGATATCCGCATGCTCGAGCATTACGCGCAAAACGATGCCGATGCCTACAGCTATTCGGGCGCGCTGTGCCGCGCCAACCAGGGGTTGATGGAATTCGTCGAAATGTTCAAGGCGCCGATCAAGGTGCTGCACCCGCTTTTGACCGCAACCCAGGAAGGTAACTACAACGGTACCGAGGGGCTTTCCGCGTTACCCTTCGAGGGGACGATCCTGGCGCATTCCAACGAGTCGGAGTGGCAGTCCTTCCGCAACAACAAGAACAACGAGGCCTTCCTCGACCGCGTTTATATCGTCAAGGTGCCATATTGCCTGCGCGTCTCCGAGGAAATCCGCATTTACGAAAAACTGCTGCACAACAGTTCGCTGTCGGAAGCGCCCTGCGCCCCGAGCACGCTCGAAATGCTGGCGCAGTTCAGCGTGTTGTCGCGCCTGGTGACGCCGGAAAACTCCAGCATTTACTCGAAGATGCGTGTCTACGACGGCGAAAGTCTCAAGGATACCGATCCCAAGGCGAAGTCTTACCAGGAGTATCGCGACTACGCGGGCGTCGACGAGGGCATGAAGGGACTGTCGACCCGTTTCGCGTTCAAGATCCTGTCGCGGGTATTCAACTTCGATCAGACCGAGGTCGCGGCCAACCCGGTACACCTGCTCTACGTGCTCGAACAGCAAATTGCGCGCGAGCAGTTTCCGCAGGACGTGCACGACCGCTACCTCGAGCATATCAAGGCCTTCCTGGTGCCGAATTACGTCGAGTTTATCGGCAAGGAAATACAGACTTCCTACCTCGAGTCCTACTCGGAATACGGCCAGAACATATTCGATCGTTACGTGACCTACGCCGATTTCTGGATCCAGGACCAGGAGTACCGCGACCCGGAAACGGGCGAAAATTTCGGTCGCGCCTCGCTCAACGAGGAACTCGAAAAGATCGAAAAACCGGCGGGCATTTCCAATCCCAAGGATTTCCGCAACGAGGTGGTAAATTTCGTGTTGCGCGCGCGCGCGCAGAACGAGGGCAATAACCCGAACTGGGTCAGCTACGAAAAGCTGCGCACCGTTATCGAGAAGAAAATGTTCTCCAATACCGAGGAACTGTTACCGGTGATTTCGTTCAGCGCCAAGGCCTCGGAAGAAGACGAAAAGAAACATGCCAATTTCGTGTCCCGCATGGTCGAGAAGGGCTATACCGAGAAGCAGGTGCGCCTGCTGTGCGAATGGTATCTGCGCGTCAGGAAGGCCTCTTAAGCAAAAACGATGCAGCCCAGAGAATTAACATGGCGCAATTGATCGACAGGCGGCCGAACGCAAAAGGCAAGAGCACCGTCAATCGGCAGCGATTTCTGCGACGTTACAAGACGCAGATCAAAAAGGCGATTTCGGAACAGATCTCGGAGCGCTCGATCACCAATATCGACAGCGGCGAGAGCGTCTCGATCCCGACGCGCGATATCGCGGAACCGACCTTTCGCAGCGACCAGGGCGGGGTGCGCGAAGGGGTCTACCCCGGTAACAAGGAATTTGCACAGGGCGACAAGATCAAGCGTCCGGTCAACCAGGGTGGAGAGAAAGGGCGGCGCGCCAGCGACAGCGGCGAGGGCGAAGACGATTTCGTGTTCGAAATATCTAGAGACGAGTATCTCGATATGCTGTTCGACGATCTCGAACTGCCCAATCTGCAGAAAAACCAGCTGCGCAAGATGACCAAGAGCAAGACCGTGCGCGCCGGATTCACCAATGACGGGGTTCCGACCAATATCAACGTGGTGCGCTCGCTGCGTTCAGCCCTGTCGAGGCGCATCGCGATAGGAGCCGAACCGAGGCGACGCCTGCGCGAGCTGGAGGCCGAGCTGCAGGCGCTGGAGCAGGAAGTCGGCGGCGACGAAGCCCGGCGTCGCGAGCTGCAGCAGGAAATCGAAGCCCTGAAGGGCCGCATCAAAAGGATACCGTTTATCGATACCTTCGATTTACGCTTCAATAACTTTGTGCAGCGCCCCGAGCCCACCTCGCAGGCGGTCATGTTCTGCCTGATGGACGTATCGGGGTCGATGGACCAGGAGACCAAGGATATCGCCAAGCGCTTCTATATTCTGCTGTACCTGTTCCTGACGCGCAGCTACCGCGACGTCGACGTGGTTTACATCCGCCACCATACCCAGGCCAAGGAAGTCGACGAAGAAGAGTTTTTCTACTCGCGCGAGACCGGCGGCACGATCGTGTCCAGCGCGCTCGAGCTGACGCGGGACATCATCGCGCAACGCTATCCTCCGACCGACTGGAATATTTACGCCGCGCAGGCTTCGGACGGCGATAACTGGAACGATGATTCACCGGTCTGCGAACAGATACTGGCAAAGCAGCTGTTGCCCCAGCTGCGTTATTTCGCCTACGTAGAAATCACGCGACGCGACCACCAGGGCCTGTGGGCGCACTACGAGAATCTGCTGCAAAGCAACGACAACTTCGCGATGCAGCATATTCGCGAGCACCAGGATATCTACCCGGTATTCCGGGAATTTTTCAGGAAACAAACGCAATGAGGGAACCGATCTCTACCGGCGCCGAGTGGACCTTCGAACTCATCGAGCAATACCATGCCGAAATCGAGGCAATCGCCGAAGAATACGGACTCGATACCTATCCCAACCAGGTCGAGCTGATTACCGCCGAACAGATGCTCGACGCCTACGCCAGTATCGGTATGCCGATCGGTTACAGCCACTGGTCATTCGGCAAGCACTTTATCCGCAACGAGCAGCAGTACCGGCGCGGCCACATGGGTCTGGCCTACGAAATTGTGATCAATTCGAATCCGTGCATCGCCTACCTGATGGAAGAAAACACGATGATGATGCAGGCGCTGGTCATCGCGCATGCCAGCTTTGGTCATAATTCGTTTTTCAAGGGCAACTACCTGTTTCGCGCCTGGACCGATGCCGAGGCCATCATCGACTACCTGGTTTTCGCCAAGCGTTACATCGCCGAATGCGAGGAGCGCTACGGGATAGAGGCGGTTGAAAACCTGCTCGATTCCTGCCACGCGCTGCAAAATCACGGCGTTGACCGCTACAAGCGGCCCTACCCGGTATCGATGCGCGAGGAAAAGGAACGGGTCAAGGAACGCGAGGCGTACCTGCAATCGCAGGTAAACGATCTGTGGCACAAGACCATTCCGCAGAAAAAGGCCAGGGAAGAGGAAGCCAGGCAATCGAATTTTCCCGAGGAACCGCAGGAGAATATTCTTTATTTTATCGAAAAGAACGCACCGCTGCTCGAGCCCTGGCAGCGCGAGGTGGTGCGCATCGTGCGCAAGATCGGACAGTACTTTTATCCACAGCGCCAGACCCAGGTCATGAACGAGGGCTGGGCCTGTTTCTGGCATTATCACATCATGAACACGCTCTACGATCGGGGCAAGGTCACCGACGGATTCATGCTCGAGTTCATCCAGAGCCACACCAACGTGGTTTCGCAGCCGGATTTCGACAGCCCTCATTTCGGCGGCATAAATCCCTACGCGCTCGGTTACGCGATGATGTCGGACATCAAGCGCATCTGCGTCGACCCCGACGAGGAGGATCGCAAGTGGTTCCCGGATATCGCGGGCTCGGACTGGCAGCGAACGCTCGATTTCGCGATGCGTAATTTCAAGGACGAAAGCTTCATTTCGCAATTCCTGTCACCGCGCCTGATTCGCGAATTCAAGTTGTTCTCGATCCTCGATGACGAAGAGCGCAGCGAGCTGGAGGTGACGTCGATCCATAACGATTCCGGCTACCGGCACATCCGCCATTCCTTGTCCAACCAGTACAACCTGAGCATGAACGAGCCCAATATCCAGGTTTACAACGTCGATATGCGCGGCGACCGCTCGCTGACGCTACGCTACGTGCCGCACAACAGGGTGCCGCTCGCCGATACCAGCGCGGAGGTGCTCAGGCACCTGCACCGACTCTGGGGTTTCGGCGTAAAACTGGAAACCCTCGATGACGAAGGCGAGGTCATCGGTAGCGAGGAATGCGCCGCCTAGAAGGGATTGCTGCCTGGCGTTCCTGCCAGCAAAGGCCCGGATTCCCGTCACGGTGCGAAATCGAAATACATCTTGTCTGCGTCGAGTTCGTAAGGTTACCGAAGGCCGGCGTTCTTCCAGCCGTTGACAACCCGCTTGCCCTTATCTGGTCCCTGTTTTGTCTCGAATCCGTCGCATCCCTGGTGCTGGGTGTAAACCTTGCCGAACCCGGCCTCGCGCAGCAGACCCGCGGCAATCGGCGCGCGCGACCCGGACTGGCGCATCAGGATAATCGGGCTGTCGCGACCCAGCCCCTTCAGCCCGAGCAGGCGCTCGACGGCGGCGACGAAATGCGGATATCCGCGGCCGGCTGCGGCAGGTGCCCGACTTTTCGCTCCAGGCGTGGTCGTCGAGCAACATGCGCACCGGGATCTTGGCATTTGCCGCGTCCGCAATGCCGATATACCTGATTTCGGCACGCGTGCGCACGTCGATCGGCAAGACCCGGTCCGCCCGCGCCGTCTTCATGCGAAAAGCCACCTGCGGGGCTAGATAAAGTCCGTAAGGCAGGTACCATTTTGACTCGACGGCCTCGGCTGGCGCGGCCTGACCGGCACCGCTCAGGATGGCGAACGCGACCACGCTCGGCAATCGCTACATGTCGCTTTACCCGCCCTTGATCGGTGGCAGCAGCACCACCTCGTCCTCTGCCTTGATGGTGATCCCGGCGTATTGCTGCGGCGTGACTTTTTCGTCGTTCAGAATAACCAGGTAAGGTTTGTCCTCGGGAATCGGTACGCGCTGCAACAGCGCGTCCAGGCTGGCGCCGTCATCGACGCTGATGCGGCACTTGTTGAAAGAGCTGCCGGCGGGCAGGTAATGTCGCAGCCCGCCAAACAGTGTTACCGAAACTTCCATGCAACGAGCTTAGTTGAGCCCCAGGCGTTCGAGGGTGGCCGGGGTGGGCACGCCTTGCTCGTCCCAGCCGTTGAGCTGGTAGTACTCGGGCAGCATTTCATCGAGGCGGCAGACCAGTCCCTTGGCGGTGCCGACATCGGCCGGTTCTTCGAGAATCCGTTTCGGCAGGGTATCGTCTTTCTTGCCGAGACCCGCTTTCAGGTTGAACAGTTTTTCGAGGTTCCAGATACGCTCGCCGGTTTCCTTCATACGCGCCTCGCTGCTCCAGTCGCCCTCGCAGGCGGCATCGACCAGCGCGCGATAATCGTCGAGCCCCCAGCCGCAGCCTCCCGGAAACAGGCACAGGCCGCTGGAATCGATATACGCCACGTCGCGCTGCGATTCGGCAACGATTTCGGCCTTGCCCTTGATTTCGGTGGTTTCGAAATCGTGGCCGTAGGGATCGGCGCGCAGGTGACAGGCGCCGCGGTTGCTGGTCGCGTAAGCAAGTCCCATGCCCTGCATCGCGCGGCCGTCGTAGGCGGCAAATTCCTGCCCCTTGACCGTCATCGACAGGTCGGGGTGTCCGTACTTTTCGCACAGGCGCCTGGAACCCATCGCGATGTCCGCGCCAAATCCCTCGCCCTTGCCGGCGAGCTCCGAAATCTGGCACAGGGCCTCGGCATTGCCGAACTCGAGCTTGATGCCGCCCGTCGTTTTTTCGTCGATGGCGCCGATGTCGAATAATTCCATCGCCGCGGCAATCGAGCCGCCCAACGAAATCGGGTCCATGCCGTACTCGTTGCACAGAAAGCCTGCATAGGTTGCCGCGTCGATGTCGTCGACACCGCAGGCCGCGCCGAGCGCGTAGGCCGTTTCGTACTCGAGGCCGCCGGAGGCGCCGTGGTACTGCGGTTTGTCCTTGATCGAGAAATGGGTCGGATCGATTTTACAGATACGACCGCAGCCGATGGTGCAGCCGAAGCAGGCGCCGTTGGTGACGATATTGGTATGCCCGTTTTGGTTCGGCGTATGCATCGCTTCCGGGTTGAGTTTTTCGGCACCTTCGAAGCGTACACTGCGATTGTTGCGCGTCGGCAGGGCGCCGAAACCGTTGGTAACATCCATCATCGCGAGGGTACCGTCGCGCGCCATGCCCTCGCGATCGTCGAGGCGCGCATTGACCTCGTTGACGATCCGGTAAAACGCTTTCGGATCGGCGCTTCTGACGCCACGCGTGCCGCGTACCGCGATGGTCTTGATCTTCTTGGCGCCCATGACTGCGCCAACGCCGGAACGCCCGGCGGCGCGGTGCCTGTCGTTGACAACGCAGGCGTAACGGCACAGGTTTTCGCCGGCCTGGCCGATGCCGGCGAAACGCATCTGCGGATCCCCGTATCTCGCCGCGAGTATATCCTCGGTTTCCCAGACGGTCTTACCCCAGATATCACTGGCGTCGCAGATTTCCACCTTGTCGTTTTCGATATGGAGGTAAACCGGCTTGTCCGATTCTCCCTCGATGATCAGTAAATCGTAACCGGCCATCTTAAGTTCGCCGCCAAACTTGCCACCCGAATTGGAACAGGCGATGGCGCCGGTCAGCGGGCCCTTGGTAATGACCGAATAGCGCCCACCGGTAGAAGCCATCGTGCCGGTCAGCGGTCCGGTGGCAAAGATTACCTTGTTCTCCGCAGACAGGGCGTCGGCGGCCGGGTCCATTTCTTCATACAGGTACTTGCTGCCGAGGCCACGCGACCCGAGGTAGGCTTGCGCCCATTCCATGTTCAGCGGTTCGGTGCCGCAGTTACCCGTGGTCAAGTCGACGCGCAGGATTTTACGTTGCCAGGTCATCTGGATTCCTCCCGGAAGATATGGTGTTATAGGCAGGATTGTATATGCTGCCGAACTGTTTTAACACACGTAAGCACCTTAAACGCGGCTTTAAACCGGGAAAAATATCAATGATCAAGGTGATTATCGAGCGTGAAATTGCCGAGGGTCTGGAGCAGTTTTATCAATCGGCAGTTACCGACCTGCTGGGCGAAATGGCAAGCGCCCCCGGGTACCTTTCCGGGGAGTCGCTGGTGGAGATTCACCGGCCGAATCGATACGTCGTCATCACGCGCTGGGTCAACGAGGCCGCCTGGAATCGCTGGTTTCATTCCCCGGAACGGCAGGAACTGTTGGGCGCGATTCAACCGTTTTTGCAGCAGGACGAAAAAATTACGCTGCTCGAGCAGCTTGCCGACAACCAGGTTGCCGCCAGGAATTAAGGAGACACAATACTTAACTCCTGCGGAGTTAAGTATTGTGTCCCCGGAACTGCACACCCTGTGTTAACATGCGCGCCAAGTCAGCTGGATAATCGCTGGTTCCAGCAGGAACTGGAGGAAAGTCCGGGCTCCGCAGGGCAGGGTGCCAGATAACGTCTGGGGGGCGCAAGCCTACGGCCAGTGCAACAGAAAGTATACCGCCAGCTTCGGCTGGTAAGGGTGAAATGGTGCGGTAAGAGCGCACCGCGCGGCTGGTAACAGCAGCGGCAGGGTAAACCCCACCCGGAGCAAGACCAAATAGGAAAACGATGGCGTGGCCCGCGCCGTTTTCGGGTTGGTTGCTTGAGGTCGGAAGGTGACTTCCGGCCCAGATGAATGATTATCCTCGACAGAACCCGGCTTACAGGCTGACTTTCAAAAAAAGGGGACGCAGTTAAATGCGTCCCCGACTTTTGCTGAAAGCTTTTCGATCTCCGTTTTTTGTGCAAAATCGCACAAAATCGACATTAACTTAATATTTTACTTTAAATAGACTGGCTAAGTAGCCGATTTGCATAATGAATTGCTCCCGGCCCCCTGGGGATCTTAGCTAAGTTATTGACGTTATTGAGAAAACCCGTTGATTTAACGCCCATTTTTACTTGACTTGTGGTAAAAATTAGCCATATTGTGTCGACTAGTGGGTAAAAGTGTCACAAAGTGGCGCATAACGGGTTAAACGTGCACAAATTTCGAGGGGTTTCCAATCTAAGTTTGGACGCGAAGGGGAGGATCGTTCTTCCGGCGCGTTATCGCGAGCGCCTGGTGGAAAGTTGCCAGGGACAGCTCGTCGTCACCATCGATACCGACCAGCCCTGCCTGCTGATCTACCCGCTCCCCGAATGGGAATTGATCGAAGAAAAAATCGAGGCCTTGCCGAGTTTCAATCCAACCACGCGGCGCATCCAGCGCCTGTTGATCGGCCACGCAACCGAGGCCGAGGTCGACGCTAACGGCCGCATGCTGTTATCCAACCCGTTGCGCGATTATGCCCGGCTCGGCAAGAAGGTCGTGCTCATCGGCCAGGGCAAGAAATTCGAGCTCTGGGACGAGTCGCTGTGGAACGAGCGCATGGAGGCCTGGCTGGCCGACAGCGGTGGCGACGAAATGCCGGGCGCGCTAGCGGAGTTGACGCTATGAGCGACGAGCATGCGCCGGTGTTGCACGACGAGGTCATCGTCGGACTTGCGATCAGGCCCGACGGTAACTATGTCGATGGCACCTACGGCCGCGGCGGGCACGCCAGGTCGATTCTGGATGGGCTCGGCGAACGCGGGCGCCTGATCGTGATGGACCGGGATCCGCAGGCGATAGCCGATGCCCGCGCAACGCTCGGCAGGGATAAGCGCGTCACCATTATTCACGACGATTACGCCAACCTGCAGGCGCAGGTCGCGAAGCTCGATTTGCTCGAGCAAATCGATGGTATCCTGCTCGACCTCGGCGTTTCGTCGCCACAGCTCGACGACGCCCGGCGCGGTTTCAGCTTTCAGCAGGCCGGACCGCTGGACATGCGCATGAATCCCGACGCCGGCCAGTCCGCGGCGTCGTGGCTGGCGCAGGCGGACGAGGCCGAGATCGCGCGGGTACTGTGGGAATATGGCGAGGAGCGTCATTCGCGACGCATCGCCAGAAAAATCGTCGAAGTGCGCGCCAACCGGCCCATCGACGATACCGCGACGCTGGCCGCCCTGATCGGTGATATCCTGCCGCGACCGAAGCACAATAAGAATCCGGCAACGCGGAGTTTTCAGGCGATTCGTATTCATATCAACCAGGAGCTCGCTCAACTCCAGCGCCTGCTCGACTCGGTATTCGACATCCTGAAGGTCGGCGGCCGCCTGCTCGTCATCAGTTTCCACTCGCTTGAAGACCGGGTGGTAAAGCGGTTTTTCAAGTCGCACAGCACGCGGCCGAAAATTCCGCGCCGCTTGCCGCTGCGCGACAGCGAAATCGATTCGGTGATTCGCCTCAGGCTGGTCGGCGGCGCGATCAAGGCGGGCGCCAGCGAGATATCGACCAATCCGCGCGCGCGCAGCGCGGTATTGCGCATCGCAGAGCGCGCCGCCTGATGAACAGCAGGCTCTGGTTCCCGCTGCTGTTGACAATGGTCCTCGGCAGCGCACTGACGGTGATTTACGTGAAGCATCAAAGCCGGGTCCTGTTTGCCGACCTGCGCAGCATCCAGAAACAACAGGACCAGCAGGTCATCGAATGGGGGCGATTGCAGCTGCAGAACACGACCCTGGCTACCCACAGTAATGTCGAATCGAGGGCGCGCAGGGATTTGAAAATGCGTTTACCCGAAAACGTCGAGCTGGTGCGCCTGCGATGAAAAAAAGAGACGGCCTACAGCCCGAAGAGCAGCAGGCGGTTTTCCTCGGCGCACGCCATTACCTGGTGTTGTCGGTGTTAATCTCGCTGCTTTTCGGCCTGATCGGACGCGCGCTTTACCTGCAGATCGTGGAACAGGATTTTCTCGCCAGCCAGGGCGTGCAGCGCCAGATTCGCACCATCGAAACCCCGGCCTATCGAGGCGCGATACTCGATCGCTTCGGTACCCCGCTTGCCATCAGTACCCCGGTCGACTCGGTGTGGGTCAATCCGTCGGAAATTCTGGAAAACCTGGCCGCGTTGAAACGGGTAACCGCTAAACTGGGTCTCGAGTACCGCGATACCGTAACCATGCTGAAGCAACGCGCCAGCCGCGAGTTCGTATATCTGAAGCGCCAGCTCGAACCGGATTTCGCGCGCGCATTGGCCGCGGAAATCGATGGCCTGTACCTGCAGCGCGAATATCACCGTTACTACCCGGCCGGAGAAGTCGTGTCCCACCTGGTCGGGTTTACCGATATCGATGATCAGGGGCAGGAAGGCCTGGAACTGGTTTACCAGGACTGGCTGCGTGCGCAACCCGGGGAGCGGCGCGTCATCCGCAATCGACGCGGAGAGGTGGTCGAGGAACTCGCCCAGGTGAAGGCGGCCATTTCCGGCAACGATATCTACACCAGTATCGATATGCGCCTGCAGTACATCGCTTACCGCAGCCTCGCCCGGGCGATCAAGTATCATGCCGCCAGCGCCGGTTCCGCGGTGTTGCTGGACGCGCGCAACGGCGAAATCCTCGCGATCGTGAACCAGCCGTCGTACAACCCCAACCGGCGTGACTCGATGGCAGCCGAGCAATTGCGCAACCGGGCGTTGACCGATGTGTTCGAACCGGGATCGGCGATCAAGCCCTTTACCCTTGCAGCCGCGCTGGACCGGGGTCGCTTCGACCGCGGCAGCCGTATCGATACGTCTCCCGGCTACATGATGGTAAGCGGCCACGCGGTCAAGGATATGCGCAACTTCGGCGTGCTCGACCTGGCCGGCATCTTGCGTAAATCGAGCAATGTCGGCGCCTCGCGCGTTGCGATGTCGATGCAGCGCGAGGAACTCTGGGACAGCTTCAGGTCCTACGGCTTCGGCGAGTCGACGGGGATTTCCTTCCCGGGCGAGTCTTCCGGGTATTTCCGTCACTACAGTCAGTGGCAGCCGCTGGACCACGCCACCATGGGATTCGGCTACGGTATGTCCCTGTCGATTACCCAGCTGGCGCGCGGCTACGCGATGATCGCCAGCCAGGGGCGCCTGCCGGAACTGAGCCTGTTGCGCAAGGAGCCGATGGTGGCCCGCGATAACGAAATCTCGCGTCACGTCATGAAAGCCTCGACCGCGCGGCAGCTGCTCGCAATGATGACCCAGGTGGTCGGGCCGAAGGGCACCGCGCAGCTGGCGGCAGTCTCGGGGTACCAGATCGCGGGCAAGACCGGCACCGCGAAAAAGAGTATCGACGGCGGCTATCAGAAGGACGACTATATCGCTGTTTTTGCCGGCATCGCGCCCGCCAGCAACCCGCGCCTGGTAATGGCGGTCATGATCGATGAGCCGACACAGAACGGGTATTACGGTGGCGTGGTCGCCGCGCCGGTTTTCCAGGAAGTCATGTCGAACGCACTGCGCATTCTCGATATTCCTCCGGACGATCTGCCCACCCTGGCACAACAGGTCGGTAAGGGGGCATGATGGTTAACGCCAACATTCCCGGAATGTCTCTGACCGAACTGTTGTCGGATTTCACCACCCGGGATCCGGTACCGGCGATCGAGATTCGCAATATCGCGAGCAACAGCGCCGAAATCACTGCCGGCTCCGCTTTTATCGCGCTGCCCGGCATCAACGTCAACGGCATCGATTATGCCATCGATGCGGTCAAGGCCGGCGCCGTTGCCGTCATCTACGACGCCGTCGATGATTACTGCCGACAGCGAATTCCGCTGTTGCGCAAGCAGGTCGACACCCACTGGATCGGTATCGATCAGCTGGAGCGCGTGCACGGCTATATCGTCAGTCGCTTCTACAGCGATCCCGGGCGCGCGATGACGATAGTCGGCGTCACCGGCACCGACGGCAAGTCCAGCGTGACCCACCTGGTGACCCAGGCCCTGACGCGGGTCGGCAGGACCTGCGCCAGCATCGGAACCCTCGGATACGGCATCGCCAACGACCTGACCCCGGATAGCCTGACAACGCCTGACGCGGTTAAGCTGCAGTCGCACCTGTACCGGTTTCTGCAGCAGCGCTGCGAATACGTGGTGATGGAGGTTTCGTCGCATGCGCTGGAGCAGTATCGCGTCAATGGCTGCGATTTCGATATCGCGGTATTGACCAACCTGGGACGGGATCATCTCGATTATCACGGCAGTCACGAAAAGTACGCCGCCTCCAAGGCGCGGCTGTTTCACGAATTCGAACTCTCCGGGCGCGTGGTCAATGCCGACGATGCTTTCGGCCGTCAGTTATGCCAGTCGGTAGAACCCGATTCGCTGGTCCGTTATTCGGCCGCCACGGGCCTCGCGCAGGATGCGGAGGTAAGCCTGAGATCGGTTGAATTTACCGACGACGGGCAAAATATCCGTGCCGCAACTCCGCGCGGGGAAGTGATCGCCGTGACCGGCCTGATCGGCCAGTTTAACGTCGAAAACCTGCTTGCCTGCATTGCCACGCTGGTGGCCCTGGGGCTCGAACACGACCAGCTCGAGCTTGCCGTCAAGGACTTGAAACCGATACCCGGGCGCATGGAAAAATTCAACGGTGGGCGCGAGACGGCGTCCGCCGTGATCGATTTCGCGCATACCGAGCAGGCGCTGCGGGCCTGCCTCGCGGCCAGTCGCGAGCATACAACCGGGAAGCTCTGGTGCGTATTCGGCTGCGGCGGCGATCGTGATCAGGGCAAGCGCAGCGGCATGGGCCGCGCGGCCGAGGAGCTGGCCGATCGCGTCATCGTAACCGACGACAATCCGCGCAACGAATCGCCGCAAAAAATCGTCGGCGAAATCCTCGCCGGTATGCGGCATCCCGACCGTGCCTGCGTGGTGCACAATCGTCAGGCCGCGATCGAATACGCATTGTCGCAGGCCGCGCCCGAGGACCTCGTGGTGATCGCCGGCAAGGGACACGAACAGGAACAGATTGTCGGTAACGAGCGGCGCCCGTTCAGCGACAGGCATGTGGTCGGCCGAATTCTGCGGGTGGCGCATGATTAGCCTGTCACTAAAGGAGCTGGCCGAAATTTTCGCGCAAGACAGCGCTGGCCTGCCGCGGACCGGTTTTCGCGGGATTACCATCGATAGCCGCAAATCCTGCGAGGGCATGCTGTTTGTCGCGATCAGGGGCGCCAATTTCGATGGCCACAATTTTGTCGAGGCCGCCTTCCGCAGCGGCGCGGTAGCCGCGCTGGTCGAGCAACCGCAGCCCTGCGAAATCGAGCAGATTCGGGTAGACGACTGCAAGATCGCAATGGGACGGCTGGCCAACTACTGGCGCCGTCGTTGCGATCCACAGGTGATCGCGCTGACCGGCAGCAACGGCAAGACCACGGTCAAGGAAATGCTGCACCGGATCCTGGCGAGGCAGACCCGTACCCTCGCGACCCGCGGCAACCTGAATAATGATATCGGCGTGCCCCTGACTCTGTTCGAACTGGATCCGCGGCATGATTTTGCGATTATCGAAATGGGCGCGAACCATCGCGGCGAAATTGCGCGCCTGGCCGAAATTGCAGAACCGGACATCGTCTACGTGAATAACGTGGCTGCCGCTCACCTGTCGGGATTCGGCGATGTGCAGGGCGTGATCGAGGCCAAGGGCGAGCTTTACGCCTATTGCGGGCCTGCACAGCTGGCCCTGTTCAACGTCGACGAGGCGGCGAGCGAGTACTGGAAAAAGCGCTGCGTGGCCACGACCCAGATGAGTTGTGGCATCGATCATGCAGCCGATGTCGGCGCCAGCTGGTTGCTCGAGGATGGTTCCCTGGTGGTCGAATTTCGTTACCGCGACGAGACCCGTTCCTGCAAGCTCGCGCTCATGGGCGAGCACAATGCCCGCAACGCGCTCGCCGCCGTTTCGCTGGCGCTACTCGCGGGCGTCGCATTCGGGGAGGCGGTCGAAAACCTGGCGGGATTCTCCGGCGTCAAGGGCCGCCTGCAGGTGCTGGACGGGCCGGCGCACAGTCGCCTGATCGATGACAGCTACAATGCCAACCCGGATTCGCTCACGGCGGGCATCAAGGCGCTGTGCGCGTTGCCGGGATCGCCGTGGCTGGCGCTCGGCGATATGGCCGAGCTGGGTGCAGAGGCGGAAGCGCTGCATCGACAGGCGGCGCGCGCCGCGCGCGAGCTGGGCGTCGAAAAATTCTTCGGCGTCGGTGAAATGAGCTGTATCGCCAGCCGGGAATTCGGCGCGGCCGGTTATTGCTTCGAGCGCATCGATGACATGGCGCAAGCGATACTGGCGCAGATTCACGACGGGGTGAACCTGCTGGTCAAGGGCTCGCGCGCCGCCGGCATGGAGCGGCTGGTCGAGATGCTGACCCAATCCGCGAACCGGGGAGACGTCAATGCTGTATAGCCTGTCGGAGTACCTGACCCTGTATTACAGCGG
Organism: Gammaproteobacteria bacterium; assembly: GCA_029864065.1. GTDB lineage: Bacteria > Pseudomonadota > Gammaproteobacteria. Next base: position 14,743 of record JAOTUD010000008.1, read on the forward strand.
CTTCAACGTGTTCCAGTACCTGACCATGCGCACCATACTCGGGGTGCTGACCGCGCTGCTGATCTCGCTGATCGTCGGCCCGGTCATGATCAGGTACCTGAGCAGTTACAATATCGGTCAAAGCGTGCGCGACGATGGCCCGGAAAGTCATTTTTCCAAGGCCGGAACGCCGACCATGGGTGGCGCCCTGATCCTGGTGGCGATCGTCACCAGCACGCTGATGTGGAGCGATCTGTCATCTCGTTTCGTATGGATCGTGCTGTTCGTCACGATCGGCTTCGGCGCGATCGGCTGGATCGACGATTTTAAGAAAATCGTTTACGGCAATTCCAGGGGCCTGTCGGCCAGGTCCAAGTACCTGTGGCAATCGGTCATCGGTTTGAGCGCGGCGCTGGCGTTGTTCAACACCGCGCAGTTTCCGATCGAAACCCAGCTGATCCTGCCGTTCCTGAAGAACGTATTGATCGATCTCGGCTGGTTTTATGTCGTGCTGACCTATTTCGTCATCGTCGGCAGCAGCAACGCGGTCAACCTGACCGATGGTCTCGACGGCCTCGCGATACTGCCCACCGTGCTGGTAGGCGGCGCGCTTGGCGTGTTCGCCTACCTGACCGGGAACTTCAACTTTTCCAATTATCTCGGCATCCCCTACGTGCCCGGGGTCGGCGAGATGGTGGTCTTTTGCGGCGCGCTGGTGGGCGCCGGGCTCGGCTTCCTGTGGTTCAATACTTACCCGGCGCAGGTGTTCATGGGCGACGTGGGTGCGCTGGCGCTCGGCGCCGCGCTCGGGGTTATCGCGGTTATCGTGCGCCAGGAACTGGTGCTTTTCATCATGGGCGGAATTTTCGTCGTCGAGACGGTATCGGTGGTGCTGCAGGTGGCTTCGTTCAAATTGACCGGGCGCCGCATATTCCGCATGGCGCCCCTGCATCACCACTACGAGCTGAAGGGATGGCCGGAACCGCGCATCATCGTGCGCTTCTGGATTATCACCGTGGTGCTGGTGCTGATCGGACTGGCGAGTTTAAAGATACGGTAATGCCTGTCGTGAACCAGCAAGAAACAGCTCTGCAAGACGTGAACTACCTGGTAGTGGGGCTCGGCGTCAGCGGATACTCGGTGGCGCGCTACCTGCTGGGTCACGGGTATCGCTGCCGCGTCCAGGATACGCGCGACATTCCGCCTTTTCTGGGCGAGCTGAAATCCGCTTTCGACGATGTCGACTTTCACGCCGGCCTGCTCGACGCGGACCTGATCGCATGGTCCGAGGTTATCGTGGTCAGTCCCGGGCTTTCGATTCATGATCCGGTCATCGAGCAGGCGGCGGCTAGCGGCAAGCAGGTTGTCGGCGATATCGAGTTGTTTGCCCGACTGGTAAACAGGCCGGTGGTCGCGATTACCGGCTCCAACGGCAAGAGCACGGTTACGACGCTGGTTGGCGCGATGATTTCCCGGGATCGAAAAATTGCCGCCGTCGGCGGAAATATCGGCACCGCGGCGCTGGACCTGCTCGAGCAGGACGCGGACTACTACGTGCTCGAACTGTCGAGCTATCAGCTCGAGACGACCACGTCGTTGCAGCCGCGGGTTGCTACCCTGCTGAACCTGTGCGAAGACCACCTCGACCGCTACGCCGATTACGACGCCTATGTGAAGGCCAAGCAGCGCGTTTACCGCAATGCCGGGCTCTGCGTCAGCAACCTCGACGATGCCGCGACGCGCCACGATGCCGGCGATGTCTGTTTCAGCCTGGATCCGGCCTCGACGGCAGATTTCAGGCTGCTCGAAGCCGATGGCCCGTGGCTGGCGCAGCGCAACGATCCCTGGTTGCCGGTAGCTGAACTGAAGATCAGCGGACGCCATAACTGGGCCAACTGCCTCGCCGCGATGGCGATCGCCCACGGCCTCGGTATTTCGCGGGACGCGATCGTCGCGGCGCTGCGTGAATTCGGCGGCATTGCGCACCGCAGCCAGTGGGTCGCCGAAATCGACGGGGTCGAATGGATTAACGATTCCAAGGCGACCAATGTCGGCGCGGCCCGGGCGTCGATCGAGGGACGCGAGCGGCCGGTCATACTGATCGCCGGCGGGCAGGCCAAGGGCGCGGATATGTCGGTCATGACCGAAACGCTGAGACGCAGGGTAAAACGCGTGCTGCTGCTCGGCGAAGACGCGCCGCGGCTGCAGCGGGCCTGGCAGGGCAGCACCCGCATCGAACGGGTGCGCGACATGCACGAGGCGGTCGAACGGGCCCGCGCAAGCGCGGTCAGCGGTGATTGCGTATTGCTGGCGCCGGCCTGCGCGAGTTTCGACATGTACCAGAACTTCGAAGCGCGCGGCGACGATTTCATGCGGCGGGTCAGGGAGCTTGCGCATGAGTAGCCAGGCGATCCGAAGCGGCAACCTGGCCGCGACGAGCGAACTCGAACTCGCGCCAGAATACGACCGCGTGATTCTGCTGATTTACCTGGTACTGATCTGTATCGGCATGGTCATGGTGGCGTCGGCGTCGATCGGTATTGCCGATCAGCTGACCCAGGATCCTTTTTACTACGCCAAGCGCCAGTTTCTGCGCATCGCGATAAGCCTGGCGCTGATGTGGTTTGCCTGCAAGATACCGCTTGCGTTCTGGAACAACAACGGCATGGCGCTGATGCTGGGTTCGATTATCCTGCTGGCCTTCGTGCTGATTCCCGGTGTCGGGCATACCGTCAACGGCAGCACGCGCTGGCTTAATTTCGGACTGTTCACGTTCCAGGTTTCGGAGATCGCCAAGCTGTTTCTGATTATCTACCTGAGTGGCTACCTGATTCGGCGCTGCGACGAGGTCAAGACCAACACGATGGGATTTATCAAGCCAATGCTGATCCTCGCGGTCGCCAGCGGCCTGCTCGTGCTGGAGCCGGATTTCGGCGCGGCCGCGGTGTTACTGATGACCGGGCTGGGGTTGATCTTTCTCGGCGGCGTGCGTTTCGGACAGTTCATCCTGTTCGTCATCGGCACGCTCGCGATCATGGGCTTGCTCGCGGTATCCTCGCCCTACCGTCTGGCCCGGATCACGTCTTTTATCGACCCCTGGGCCGACCCTTTCAACAGCGGCTTTCAGTTGACGCAATCGCTGATTGCGATCGGTAGCGGCGGCTGGTTCGGCGCGGGTCTCGGTGGCAGCATACAGAAGCTGTTTTACCTGCCCGAGGCGCATACCGATTTCATGTTCGCGATCTTTGCCGAGGAATTCGGCTTTGTCGGGCAGGTCCTGCTGATCGGCCTGTTCGCCATGTTCTCGGTTCGCTGCTTCGCCATTGCCAGGATGGCGTTGCAGAAGCAGCAGGCTTTCGGCGCCTACCTGGCCTATGGCGTGGGCCTGCTGATCACGCTGCAGGCGGTATTCAATATCGGCGTCAACATGGGCGCCCTGCCGACCAAGGGGCTGACCCTGCCGTTCATCAGTTACGGCGGAAACTCGATTCTGAGCATGTCGTTCGCGGTAGGGCTGGTGCTTCGAGTCTACTACGAATTCCAGCAGGGGGATGGCGGCGGCGCGGTGCGCAAAAGAGCGGTGAGAGAGTCGTGACCAGCGCGCTGCAAAAACCGATTCTGGTGATGGCGGGCGGCACCGGCGGGCACGTGTTTCCGGCGCTGGCGGTGGCCGAAAATCTGCGCCAGCGGGGCGAGAATATCGTCTGGCTGGGGACGCGTTCCGGTATCGAGGCAAGGGTGGTGCCGGCCGCTAATTTCGCGATCGAATGGCTCAGCGTGCAGGGATTGCGCGGCAAGGGGGTGCTGGCGCTCGTTATCGCGCCGTTTCGGCTGTTGCGCGCCTGCTGGCAGGCGCTGCGTGTATTGCGGCGCACCCGCCCCAAG
>JAOTUD010000307.1 GCA_029864065.1 Gammaproteobacteria bacterium
ATGTCTCCTACCATGGCGTCGTGTTCACCGAGACCGGCCTGCCGCCCTATATCCTGCGTGCCCGCGTGGTGCCGTTGCGCAACATGGGCGCGGCGCTGGCACCGATGAATACCTTCCTCGCGCTGCAGGGCCTCGAGACGCTGCCGCTGCGCATGGATCGAATCTGCGAAAACGCGCTGACCGTCGCCAAACACCTGGAAGGGCAATCCGGTGTCGAGTGGGTGCGCTACGCCGGTCTCGACAGCAGCCCGCACAAGGCGCTGGCCGACAAGTACCTGGGCGGCAAGGCGTCGGGCATTTTATCGTTCGGCATCAAGGGCGGTATCGAGGCCGGGACAAAGTTCATCGATGCGTTGCAGCTGATCACGCGGCTGGTGAATATCGGCGACGCCAAGTCGCTGGCCTGCCACCCGGCGTCTACCACGCATCGCCAGCTGGCGCCGGAAGAGCTGGCCGCGTCAGGCGTGTCCGAGGATCTGGTGCGCCTGTCGATCGGCATCGAAAATGTGAAAGATATCATCGCCGATATCGACCAGGCGCTCGACGCGGCGAAATAGGTAATAAACGTCATCCCCGCGCACGCGGGGATCCTGACGTTATGGCTTCTTTACAAGATTCCCGCTTATGCGGGAATGACACAGAAACAGGTTATAACAGGGTCAGAAACAGATGATGCTCTGCTGCCGGGATTCGTCGACGTGCTCCGGGAACTCGGGACGGATCGGCATGCCGCTGACAAAAATGCGTTCGAGAAAAGGCCGTTTCTTCGTCTCGGAAAGCTAGAGTCGAAAGGCATCGAAGGCTCGACGACCCCGCAACGCACCGGCAGCGGCAGTCGCCGGTGTAGAAGATCCGCCCTGGTAACAGATCAGCTCGCGATATACTGGCGCAGGGCCTCGGCCTCGGCCTGGACTTCCATCATCCGGCATTTGACCAGGTCGCCGATGCTGATAAACCCGATCAGGTCTTCACCTTCGAATACGGGCAAATGCCGAATGCGCCGATCGGTCATCATCGCCATCGCCTTGTTGACGGTATCGTCCGGTGAACAGCGAATGATATCGCGCGTCATCAATTCCTCGACCGCGACATCGTGCAGGTCAGCACCGTGCGGGGCCATGCCGCCGACGATATCCCGTTCCGACAGGATGCCTGCGATACCGCCGTTCTCGTTTTCGACCAGCAGCGCGCCTATTTTATTATCGGTCAGCATTTTCGCCGCCTCGGCAATACTGCGCCTGGCACCGATCCTGACGATTTCCCGATTCCTGCCATGTAACAGTTCCGCTATCTTCATTTAACCTACCCCCGGTTTGCCGTGGTTGAGTTAACGCCGGTCCCAGAACCGGCCCGAGCGTCCCCTATGATAAGCTAATTTGGCCGGTTATGCGTGCTTTGCGCGCTGCGAAAATTCGTCCGGATCGGTTGTGGTCGCAAAAACCACCATTTTACGAAATGAAAAAGCCGACCGTACAGACAATCCCGGGCAGTTGGTGAAGTCCGGTCAGATTTCAGATGCGACACGGTTGGACAGTGTCGCGACTTCCTGTTCTAAAACTGTTGAAGAAGTGAAAACCGGATGTTTATACTTCACCGGACGCTGCAGCAGGGTTGTACAGGGCAGATCAGCGCAGATCCGGGTTATCGCTTAAGCAGACCAGGTATTACCCGTCGGTTCGACGTGTCGGAAGGACGAAAATCGGGTTTCAGAACACATTATGCGACGGCGCCGACCAACCGCCAACGGGAGAATAGTCATGGCACAGTTTCCAGATAAAGCCAACGTCGTCATTATCGGTCTCGGCGGCATCGTCGGCGCCTCGGTTATTCACCACTTGATCGAACGCGGCTGGGACGACATCGTCGGCATCGACAAGACGTCGATTCCGACCGATTGCGGCTCGACCTCGCACGCTTCCGATTTCTGCTACGCCACCGATCACAACAAGTTCACCTGCTACACCACGCACTACAGCATCGAGTTTTTCGACAAGATGGGGCATTACGAGCGTTGCGGCGGGCTCGAGGTCGCGCGCAAGGGCGACGACGACCGCATGATGGAGCTGAAACGCAAGGTCGCGTCTGGCAAAGCCTTCGGCACCAACGTGAAGATGATTAGCGCAGCCGAGGCCAAGGAAAAGTTTCCGCTACTGGAAGAAGACATGATCCAGGGTGCGATGTGGGACCCCGACGCCGGTCTGGTGAAGCCCCGCTCGCAGACGGTCGCCGGGATCCTGGTCGACAACGCCGTCAAGACCGGCAAGGCGAAATCCTTTGCCAACACCAACGCGACCGGGCTCGACATTCGGGATGGCCGTATCGTCGGTGTCGAAACCAGCCGCGGCTACATTGCCGCCAACCACGTCATCGTCTGTACCGGACTGTGGGGTCGCACCATCGCCGAAATGGCCGGCGAGGATCTGCCGGTCATGCCGGTGGATCACCCGCTGTCCTTTTTCGCGCCGTTCAATGAATTCGCAGGCACCGGCAAGGACATCGGCTACCCGCTGCTGCGCGACCAGGGCAACTCGGCCTACATGCGCGATACCGGCGACCCGACGACGCCGGAAGGCGGGCAAATCGAGTGGGGTTACTACGAGGAGAAGGAACCGCGGCTGGTGCACCCGCGTGACCTGCCCGAAAAAGGCGAGACCCACTGGTCGCCGTCGCAGCGCGATCTCGAGCTCGAGCAGATCATGGAGCCGCTGGAGCGCGCGATGGAACTGACGCCGATCCTCGGCGAAATCGGCTACAATGAGAAACACTCGTTTAACGGCCTGCTGCAGGTGACTACCGACGGCGGCCCGTCGATCGGCGAATCCTCGCAAACCCGCGGACTCTGGTACGCGATCGCGGTCTGGGTCAAGGACGCCCCCGGCATCGCCAAGGTGCTGGTCGACTGGATGACCGACGGCGTCGCCGAGATGGACTTCTTCGGCATCGACACCGCGCGTCACTACCCGATCCAGAAAACGCCTTCGTACATTTACGATCGTTGCTACGAATCCGCGTTCAAGATTTACAACCCCGCGGTGCACAACCGCGAGCCCTACACCAAGGGGCGCAACCTGCGCCGCAGCCCGTTCTGGGCGCGCGAGCAGGAACTGGGCGGTTATTTCATGGAACTGGCCGGCTGGGAGCGCGCGCACGGTTACGCATCGAACGAACACCTGCTGGAGAAATACGGCGACAAAGTGCCGGTGCGCGAGCACGAGTGGGACAACCGCCACTTCTGGCGCGTCTCCAACGCCGAGCAACTGGCGATGTCCGAAAATGTCGGCATGATCAACCTGTCGCATTTCGCTGTGTTCGACGTCCTGGGTCCCGACGCCGAGGCGCTGATGGAATACGCCTGCGTCGCCAGGGTCGGCGGAGACACTCCGATCGGGAAAGGTGTTTATACACACTTCCTCGACAAGCGCGGCGGCGTGCGCGCGGACCTTACCGTTATTCGCCATGCGAAAGACCGCTTCCGCGTGATCGACGGCGCCGATGCCGGTCACCGGGACTACATCTGGCTCAAGCGCATGGCCGAAGACAATGGCTGGCAGGTCTACATCGACGACCGTTCGGATCACATGGCCTGCCTGGGCGTGTGGGGACCGAATGCGCGCAAGACGATCCAGACGATCGCCGACGATCCCGCCGCCTGGGAAGATGAAAACTTCCCGTTTGCAGCGACCCGGCAGCTCACGCTGAAAGGCATCCCGGTGGAAGCCTTCCGCATCTCCTACGTGGGCGAACAGGGTTGGGAGCTGCACGTGGCGTTCAGCTACGGCATGTCGCTCTGGGACCTGGTCTATGCCGAGGGCGCGACCCCGGTCGGCATCGAAACCTACGCCAACAGCCGGCGCATGGAAAAGAGCCTGCGGCTGCAGAACGCCGACCTGCTGACCGAGTACAACCTGTACGAGGCCGGCCTGGCGCGCCCCGTGGTCAAGCAATCCGACTTCCACGGCAAGGCGCCCTACCTCGAGCAGCGCGAACTCGGACAGCAGGCCGCGTACCTGTGCACGCTGTCGATGTCGAACAATGTGGATTCACAGGGCGTCGCGCGCTTTCCCGTAGGTCAGTTGCCGCTGATAGATCCGCAAACGGGCGAGGTGCCGATCGACGCGAAAGGACGCCGCTCTTACATCACCAGCATCGCCTACGGTCCGAGCCTCGGTAAAAACATCGGGCTCGCCTACCTGCCGCAGGAATACTGCGAGGAAGGCCGCAAGCTGGTGACAGAGTATCTCGGCGAACAATTCCCGATGGAGGTTGCCGCGGTGGGCTACAAGCCGCTCTACGATCCGGAAAACAAGCTGCCGCGATCCTGATAACAACACAGAAGTGAAAAGACGACGGGGGGATTATTTTCAAACTCCCGTCACCTTTTCGCAGGTACGCGCCCTCTTTCCCGATAACAATGGGATGGACTCCTCCTTCTCGTTAACTGTTAAGGACACTATCAGTTTGGCACATCGATGCCGATAGAGTGAGGAGGAGTCCATCCCATTGCTTTCAGGAAGAAATAGAAAAAAAGTCAGACTCGGTTTTGCGGGTGGAATCGAGTTGGCACGCCAGTCGGCTAATTGTCGGCCGAATACCCAGTGATAGGGAAATT
>JAOTUD010000308.1 GCA_029864065.1 Gammaproteobacteria bacterium
GACCAGCGCGCCAATGCCCTGGGGGCCACGCAGCTTGTGCGCCGACAAACTGATCGCATCGATGCCGAGCCGCGCCATGTCGAACGGGATTTTTCCAATTGCCTGGGTGGCGTCGCTGTGCACCAGGCAGGATTCGCGGTCTACCATCTCGATCAGTTCCGGCAGCGGCTGGATGACGCCGGTTTCGTTGTTGGCATAAATGATGGACAGCAATTGCGCGTCCGCGATTGCGACGACCGCGCGAGCCGCGTCGACGTCGACCCGGCCGTCCCTATTCGACTCCAGCAGGATCCCGTTCATACCCTCGTCCCGCAACTGTTGCAATGGTTCGAGGACGCTCGAGTGCTCTATTTTGCTGCTGACGATCGGCCGGGGGCTCGCGTGATCCACGTAACCCTTCAGCAACAGGTTGTTCGACTCGGTGCCGCCGGAGGTGAAAATCACCGCGGCGCTGTCGCAGCCGAGCAAGTCCGCGACCTCACCCCTGGCCGACTCCACGGCCGAGCGCGCCATGCGCCCGAAACTGTGCAGGCTCGACGGGTTGCCGACCGGGTGTTGCAGGAAAGGCAGCATCGCATCGACTACGTCGGGATGCATCGGCGAGGTTGCATTGTGATCGAGGTAGATAGCCATCGGCTTACAGTAGGTTATTCTGCGGCTGACGTAAATCGTGTGCGCGTGAAAGCTCCTGCACCTCTTTGTTTTTCATCATGTCGGCGAGAGAGATGGTGGTCAGGTAGTTCTCGATCTCGGCGCTGAGCTCCTCCCATAATTGCTCGGTCAGGCAGGGTTCGTATTTCGTCGGACCATCGCCGTTGTCCCGGTTAGCGACCTGTAATTCCTCGTCGACAGCATTGATGACGTCGGCGATGCACACCTGCTCGGGCGACCCGCCGAGGCTGTATCCGCCGCCGGGCCCGCGCGTGCTGACGACCAGCTTGTTGCGACGCATCTTGGCGAACAACTGCTCCAGGTACGATAGCGATATGCCCTGACGAACGGAGATATCGGCAAGCGATACCGGACCCTTGTCGGAATGCATGACCAGATCTAGCAGCGACGTGACTGCATAACGGCTTTTGGTGGATAATCGCATTGTGAATATAGCTGAAGTTTGACCGTGCCAGTATACAATCCTGACTAAATTGGTCAACTATTATCAAAGGGGTAGTTTGACTATTACCGTGGTACCCCTGCCGGGCTCGCTTTCGATAGTGAAATGGCCCCGATGAGCATCGATAATGAGCTTGCACAGGTACAGCCCGAGACCATAACCACCCGTGGCCCGCTGGCGGGCGCTGTCCGGCCGATAGAAAGCCTCGGTCAGGCGAGGAATTTCCTCCTCCCCTATTCCCGCCCCGCGGTCCTGGACCTCGATAATCGCCGCCTGCTGATCGCGGCGCAGGCGTACCTCGATCAATCCGTCTTCCACCGAGGAGTAATGGCAGGCGTTGTCTATCAGGTTTTTTACCAGCAGGCCGATGCGCAAGCGGTCGAATTCGGCTTCGATCGGCGTCAGGCTGGTTCTGATTCGATCCCGGCAGGGATGATCGGTCACGACTTCCTCGACGAGGGTCAATAATTCGTATCGGCCGAGGGACAATGGCGCATGGCCGCTGCTCAGTTTTTCCGATTCGAGTAGCGCCGCAAGCAGGGTTTCCATTTCGCGAACATCGTCAATTAATTTTTGTTGCTGGTCGCTATGTTCCAGCAGTTCGAGGTTTACGCGCATGCGCGTAAGCGGCGATCGCAGCTCGTGGCTAATGGCCAGCAACAGGCCCGACTTGCCCTCGAGCATCGACTTTATCTGCGCCGACATGCGGTTTATCCCGGCGGCCAGCAACGCGAGTTCACCCTTGCCCGAAGCGTCGATGCTCTGGCCGAGGTTACCCTCGCCGATATTCCTGACCTGTTGCGAGATCGCCTCGATCGGTCGGAACATGCGGCGAATGGCGAGATAAAGCAGGAACAGTATCAGGCCCAGGAATACCAACAGCAGCGAGTGACGCTGCTCGGAGCCCCTGCGAAAGCTGTTGTCGATCGCGAACAGGTAGCGATAATCCTGTTTGCGGATCAGCAGGTACTGGTTTCGCCTTTGCTGGCTGAAATAGACGTCATCGTAGGGACGCGGCGCGGGCTCGAATCGATAACTGGATATCGGCTTCAGTCGCGGGCTCGAGGTCCATTCAACGCCCGCTCCGTCGATCCTGATTTCGAACGGCAACTCGTCCGCGAGCCGCTGCGCGACCGACAGGTCGGGCGGAATACCGATATCGTCTATCAGGTATTCGATATAGCGCTCGACGTTGGGCAGGATTTCATTTTCGAAATGCGGTTTCAGGCCCCTCGTAAAGCTGATAGCGAGCGCTACGGCGACGGCCAGCATCGAAATCACGAAATAAAACAGCAGCCTGAATATCAGGCTTTGCCATCTGGCCTTGAGGTATTGCCACATTATCGATTCACCAGCTGATAGCCCTGCCCGCGCACCGTATGAATCAGCTCCGGGCGCTGCAACTTGTGCCTGAGCCGGCTTACCAGCACGTCGATAGCGCGGCTGTAAATATCGGCGTCGATGCCGCGCAGGGCCAGCATAATCTCGTCGCGCGACAACACTCGATCCTGGTTTTGCACGAGCAGGCTAAGCAGCGCAAACTCGGTCGCGGTAAGCGCAACCGGCTCGTTGCCGCGGGTCAGTTTTTTCCTGGCGATGTCAACCTGCAGTTCCCCGAGTTGATAAACGGTTTCGGCGGCCGATGCCTTGCCGCGCTTGAATATATTCTGGATCCTCGCCACCAGTTCACGCGGTTCGAAGGGTTTCGGCAGGTAATCGTCGGCACCCAGTTCCAGGCCGACCACGCGATCCATGACTTCGCCACGCGCGGTCAGCATCAGGATCGGGATATCGCTGAACTGGCGGATGCGGCGGCAGGTTTCGAAACCGTCGATTTCGGGCAGCATCACGTCCAGCACGACCAGGTCGTAAGCGCGCCCCCTGATCCGCTCGATTGCGTTTAGCGGGCTTGTCTCGTTGTCCAGCTCCATATCGAACCTGGTGAAATACCGGCGCAGGGGTTCGGCGAGCTTCTCGTCATCATCGATCAGTAACAGCTTGCGCATCCGCATGCCTGTATGGGAATGAAGCGGATATTGTACAGCGCGGCTACCCATTGAGAAGTCGCGCTGCCCACGGAAGAGCCGATTAATGACCGTCGCCGTGACCATGGTGGCGACGGCGATGCTCGATGAATTCCCGCAACTGCCGCTTCTGTTCGGCATTCAACGAGTCGAGAAAGATCGCCAGCGATGCAACCACCTGCGAGGCCTTCTGGTTTATCATCTGCGTTTTCTGTTGCACCATCTCGAGCGCGCGCGCCTGGTTAAAGCTCGGTTCCTGCAACAGCTCGCCGATCTCGGCTACCTGCTGCTGCCTGTCCGCCCTGGCGTCGATCATGAGCTGCGCCACGATGTTGGCAAGCGAGGCAAAGTTTTGCTGTTGCTGGCTGTCCAGATTCAGCTTTTTGGTTACCCGCTCGGTTACGAACTCGACCTTTTCTGCGGGCGTCATCCCCCAGTCGCCGTGCTTGCTGAACGCGTAGACCGCGCCGGTGCCGCCGACGATCAGTAATACCGCGGTAACGATTTTGCTGGAAAGTTTCATTTTGTTGCTCCGTTGTTGATTGATTACGGTGCAGGATTCTAGGGATTCGAAGCTTACATAGCTTTTCGAGGGTGTAACGATTTGTAACAGTTTGTAACAGTCAGTCGCGTTGCCTTTCGATCGCGCTCAGCATGCCGCGCAGTATGTTGATCTCGTTGCGCGTCGGCTCGCTACGAAGGTACAGGCGCCGCAGGCGCTGCATGACCAGCCCGGGTTGTTCGGGATTGACAAAGCCGTTGCTTTCGAGCACCTGCTGCAGCTGCGCGAAATAACCCTCGGTCTCGGCGCTGGACGCCGGCAGGTCCTGCGCGTCGGGAACGGCCGCCGCGGGCCGGATCGCCTGTCGGCGATATATCTCGTAGCACACGATCTGGACCGCGGACGCGAGGTTCAGGGAGCTGAATTCCGGGTTGGCAGGGATGCTCAGCATATAATTGCACAGCTGCAATTCCTCGTTGGTCAGACCCGAATGCTCGCGGCCGAACACCAGCGCTACGCGGCTGGAACCACCCATATCGACCAGTTTCTGAGACATTGCCTCGGGGCTTAATTCGGGCCACGCGAGCGAGCGCCGGCGCGCGCTGGTTGCGATTACGCAGCCGCAATCGGCGATCGCCTGGGCGAGTCCGGTAAAGGTCTGGCGGTCGTCCAGAACGGCATTTGCGCCCGACGCCCGCGCGTAGGCGACTTCGCCTACCGCGCACTGTGGATCGACGAGGACAAGCCGGTTAAAGCACATGTTGTGCATTGCCCGTGCGGCGGCGCCGATATTCCCGGGATGGGTGGTGCCGACCAATACGATACTGATGTTTTCAAGCTTCAATTTCGGCACTCTCCTCGCGCCCTGGCAAACGGGTTTATGGCTGGTCTATTCGAGGGCCCTTTGCTAGACTGCGCGCCTTCCCCAGTACGGCGACACCCCCTATGCAACCCATGCTGAACATTGC
>JAOTUD010000309.1 GCA_029864065.1 Gammaproteobacteria bacterium
CGAACGCGCCGAACAGGGCAAACTCGATCCGGTTATCGGACGTGACGAGGAAATCCGGCGCGCGATTCAGGTGCTGCAGCGACGCACCAAGAACAACCCGGTATTGATCGGCGAGCCCGGGGTCGGTAAAACCGCGATCGTCGAGGGTCTCGCGCAGCGCATCATCAACGGCGAGGTGCCCGAGGGACTGAAGAAAAAGCGCGTCCTGTCGCTGGATATGGGCGCCCTGATCGCCGGCGCAAAATTCCGCGGCGAGTTCGAGGAGCGCCTCAAGGCCGTATTGAACGATCTTTCCAAGCAGGAAGGCCAGATCATCCTGTTTATCGACGAGTTGCACACCATGGTCGGCGCCGGCAAGGCCGAGGGCGCGATGGATGCCGGCAATATGCTCAAACCCGCGCTGTCGCGCGGCGAACTGCACTGCATCGGCGCCACCACGCTCGACGAATACCGCCAGTATATCGAAAAAGACGCCGCGCTCGAACGGCGCTTCCAGAAGGTGCTGGTGCAGGAGCCCAGCGTCGAGGATACGATCGCGATCCTGCGCGGCCTGAAAGAACGCTATGAAGTGCACCACGGCGTAGACATCACCGACCCGGCGATCGTCGCCGCCGCGACCCTGTCCTACCGTTACATTGCCGACCGGCAGTTACCGGACAAGGCGATCGACCTGATCGACGAATCGGCGAGCCGCATCCGCATGCAGATCGATTCCAAGCCGGAAGATATGGACCGGCTGGAAAGACGGCTTATCCAGCTCAAGATCGAGCGCGAGGCCCTCAAAAAGGAAAGCGATGCGGCGAGCAAGAAACGTCGCGAGGCGCTCGAGGACGAGATCGGCAAGCTCGAACGCGAGTATTCTGATCTCGAAGAGGTCTGGAAATCAGAGAAAGCAGCGCTGCAAGGTACCACCCAAATCAAGGAAGAGCTGGAGCGAGCGCGGCTCGATTTCGAGACCGCGCAACGCGCGGGCGATCTGGCACGCATGTCCGAATTACAATACGGGCGTATTCCGGAGCTCGAGAAGCAGCTCAATCTTGCTTCCAGCGCCGAAACGCAGCCGATGAGACTGTTGATCAACAAGGTTGGCGAAGAAGAGATCGCTTCGGTGGTATCGCGCTGGACCGGGATCCCGGTATCGAAAATGCTCGAATCGGAGCGCGAGAAACTGCTCGAAATGGAAACCCAGCTGTCGCAGCGCGTGGTCGGGCAGGGCGAAGCGGTGAAAGCGGTTTCCGACGCGATCCGGCGTTCGCGCGCCGGCCTTTCCGATCCCGCGCGGCCCAACGGCTCGTTCCTGTTCCTGGGCCCGACCGGGGTCGGCAAGACCGAGTTGACCAAGGCGCTGACGCATTTCCTGTTCGACACCGAGGACGCGATGATCCGCATCGATATGTCGGAATTCATGGAAAAACACAGCGTCGCACGCATGGTCGGTGCGCCGCCCGGCTATGTCGGTTACGAGCAGGGCGGGTACCTGACCGAGGCGGTGCGCCGTCGGCCTTACTCGGTCATTCTGCTCGATGAAATCGAGAAGGCGCATCCGGATGTTTTCAATATACTGTTGCAGGTGCTCGACGACGGTCGCCTGACCGATGGCCAGGGACGCACCGTCGATTTTCGCAACTGCGTCATCGTCATGACCTCGAATCTGGGCTCCACCGAGATCCAGGCGCTTGCCGGCGATCAGAACTATGCCGAAATCAAGCAGGCGGTCATGGAACAGGTCGGGCGCCATTTCAGGCCGGAATTCATCAATCGTATCGATGAGGCCGTCGTTTTCCATCCGCTGACCCAGGAACAGATACGCGCCATCGCGCAAATTCAGCTCAAGGAGCTTATCGCGCGCCTGAAGGAGAAGGATATCGGTCTTTCGTTCAGCGATGCGGCGATGGATACGCTCGGCGAGCTTGGATTTGACCCGGTTTACGGCGCCAGGCCGCTAAAACGCGAGATCCAGCATGCGATTGAGAACCCGCTGGCGATGTCGATACTGGCGGGAGAATTCGAGCCCGGCGACCTGGTTGCGGTCGATGTCGACCAAAACCGGCAGTTTAGTTTCTCCAAACAGCGGCTGCACTGACAAACAGTAGGCATAAATTGGAGCCGGGCTGGTCTTTTTTGAGCGTTTTGTGACTATAATCCTGTCATAGAAGCGGTATTCGCACGTCATCAAGGCGAAATGACAAAAATATGGCAGTGTTAGGCTCCATTCTCTTTAACCGAACGCTCAGGCAGTTTCTCGATTGCAAGGATCTTGAAAGCGAGAAAGGCGTCGCTTTGACCCAGAAGCTGCGCAACACGGCGAAGGATTCGCTCGAGCGTCTGATCCAGGTAATCCCTGAAACGGGCAGGCCGCACAGCGACGTGCTCAGGGATATCTGTCTCGAGCATGTCGAGGGCAGCAACGAGGAGCTTTTCCTGAAGAGCCTCGACAACGACGCCACCGATATTCGCTCCACCGCCGCGTCGATATTGTCGCGCACGGCGCAGGTGAAACCGGCCAAGCTGTTCAAGAAGCTGCATGAGTCCGATGTGTCGAAAACCGAAATTATCGATATCCTCGCCTTTCAGCGTGAAAAACTGAAGCCCGAACAAATCATCGTCAACGCGCTCAAGCTCGATAAATCCCATGCCGAGCAATTGTTGAAGCTGGCGCCGGAATCGTTGATACCGCTGGACTTGAGCGCGCTGCGCATCGAACCCGGATCGATCGGCAGCCCGTCGATAAAAATCATGCTGCTGCGATATTTCGCGCAGGTGGAGCAGCCTGAAGTAGCACAGGTAATCGCGAAGTTCTTAACCGACAACAACAAGACGATCGTCATCGAGGCGTTGAAATCACTCAAGAACCTGCGGGTCAAGTTCGATGCGTCGGTGCTGCTGCCATTCGTCGAATCCATGTCGGAGGTAGAGCGCGAAATGGCGATCGAAATCCTGCGCGCGCAGGCCGACGAGGAACTGGTGTCGAGGCTGGCGCCGTGGACCTGTGGCAAGTCGGATGATATACGCGAAACATTCATCAAACTGCTGGTCAAGTATGTTACCCCGGAAGGCCTGGAGGCTTACCTGCGTTTGCTCGACAAGCAGGAATGGTGGGGCAAGGACCAGTCCCTGAAATGCCTGCAAAAGTTTGGCAACGACAAGCTTTACACCGCCGCCGAAACCCTGGTCGATCACGAAAATGATTTTATCCGCGAACAGGCGCAGCGCTTTGCCGCGCACAGCAGCGATCCGTCGGACCTCAAGAAACTCTGGGACAACGCGCTGCATGACGACTGGCAGGTGCGCGAGAGCGCGATCGAGGCAATCGGGAGATCGGGCAAACGCGAATCGATCGGGATCCTGAAAAAGGTGGTCGAGCGCTGGAGCGAGTCCACGCCCTCCGTGCTCAAGGCCGTGGCAGAACTCGGTTTCAGCAAGGGCCTCGAAATCGCCTTCGCCTGCCTGCGCATGCCCGAGGCGCTGGTGCAGCGCGAAGCGCTCGAAACCATCGGCAAACTCGCCACCAAGCGCCACGCCAGGACTATTCGCGACAAGCTGATGCAAAAGGTACCCCAGCTGCAGGCCACGGTGCGCGATACCGCCGGCGAAGTCGTCAATCGGTTGACCGAAGAATATGAACTGCCGCAGCTAAACGTCGACCAGGAAGCCTATTTCGATACCCGGCTACTCAAGTTCGACACGCAAACCGTGGGCCAGGGCTCCACACATGCCCAGGAGGAGGCTGCTGTCCCGGCGCCCCAGTTCCAGAACATCGAGGAGCTCAAACAGGGCGACCTGTGGATGGATCGATTCCGTATCGACCGGGAAATCGGCCGTGGTGCAATGGGTCGAGTCATGCTGGCCCGCGACGAAATGGTCGGCGAGGCGGTTATATTGAAGTTTATGCACCCCGAGCTGACTTCCGAGGAGTCGTCGCGCGAGCGATTTCTGCGTGAAGTAAAGTATTCACGCAAGGTCAGCCATCCCAACGTCATTCGTATCCACGATATGTTGTTCAAGGATAATCTGAGCGCGATATCGATGGAGTATTTCGAGAGCCGCGGGCTCGACGATTACCTGCGGGAGAAAAAGCGTTTCGACGTCAAGGAGGCTCTGGATATCCTGTTTCAGGTCGCCAACGGCATGGCCGCGGCGCACCACCAGGATGTCATCCACCGCGATCTGAAACCGAGTAACATCCTGATGAACGACACGGGCCTGGTCAAGATCGTCGATTTCGGTATCGCGTCGGCGTCTTCGAATAGCGACGTCACCTTGACCAAGACCGGCTCGATCATAGGCACGCCTGCCTACCTGTCGCCGGAGCGCGCCAAGGGGTTCGATGCGGACCATCGCAGCGATGTCTACGCGCTCGGTATCATTGCTTACTGCATGTTTGCCGGGCGGCTGCCCTATACCGGCGAGCCCATGTCGCTGCTGTTTCAGCATCTCGAGGGTAAGGCGGTTCCGTTGCACCTGGTCAGGGAGGCGCTTGGACCACGCGTCAGCATGCTGGTGCAAAAAATGATGGCCGTCGAACTTGAAGATCGATTACAGACGATGGAAGATGTCGCCGACGCGATCAGAGACGTTCAGCACAAAGAGAGATAGCAACGGTATT
>JAOTUD010000310.1 GCA_029864065.1 Gammaproteobacteria bacterium
GCGGGCCCGGGCGATCGCGAAGCAGCTCGACGAGGCCGAACTTGCGATTATCGATAAACGTCGACCGCAGCCGAACATGGCCAAGGTCATGAATATTATCGGTGAAGTAGAAGGCCATAGCTGTATCATCGTCGACGACATGGTCGATACAGCCGGCACCTTGTGCCAGGCGGCGGCGGCGCTCAAGGGCGAGGGTGCGAAAGGCGTATATGCCTATTGTACCCACCCGGTATTGTCGGGTAAGGCGATCGAGAACATCGAAAACTCGGTCATGGACGAGCTGGTGGTTACCGATACGATTCCGCTGTCGGCCGCGGCCGTGGCCTGTAAGCGGATACGCCAGGTATCGGTGGCGGGGATGCTCGCGGAGACGATCCGCCGCGTCCATAACGAAGAATCGGTCAGTTCCCTGTATATGGACTGACGATAGCCGCGCGAGCGGCAGCTTGGGTTAAGCTCTGCATAAGTCATTCCCGGATCAAACCCGGGACAAGCTCTGACTTAGCAGAGCAAGAAAAACGTAAAATGCGATTTTACGGTTTTCTTCATTTTCCAATCACCTGCGTGATTGGAAAATGGCGGCACATTAATGTGTCGCAAAAATCTCTACTGTAAGCAGAGATTTATCAGCCCTGTCTGGTCGCAAGACAGGCCTCCGTCTGCGGACGGTTTTTTATTTTTGGAGTACAGCAATGTCAGACCTATTACATTTGAATGCTGAACTGCGCTCTGACTCGGGGAAAGGTGCGAGCCGCCGCCTGAGACACCAGGGCATGGTACCGGCAATCGTTTACGGCGGCGCGGGAGATCCCGCCATGATCAGCATCGCGCATAACGAGTTCATTCATGAGCTCGAAAACGAGTCGATCTACACGCAGGTCATCGAGCTACGCGTCGGTGACAAGAAACAGGAAGTGATTCTGCGCGATTTGCAGCGTCACCCGTTCAAGAACAAGGTGCTGCACGCCGATTTCTACCGCATCGACCAGAACAAGCCGATCCATATCACGGTGCCGATTCATGTCGAAAATGCCGAGACCTGCGTCGGGGTCAAGCAGGATGGCGGCATGCTGACGCAACTGGTTTCGGAAATCGAGATCCTGGCGCTGCCGAAAAACCTGCCCGAGTACCTCTCGGTCGACGCGGCGAACCTGCATCTCGGCGAAATCCTGCACCTCACCGACATTCTGATGCCGGAAGGTGTACAGCTGGTTGCGTTGGCGCACATCGACGTCGAAGACGAGGAAGAGTTCGACCAGCACAATATCGGCGTGTTGTCGGTGGTCAAGACGCGCGAGGAAATCGTCGAGGAAGAGGCGCCCGAAGCGCCTGAGGCCGAGGCGGGCGAAGAAGGCGAAGTCGCCGAAGGTGGCGCTGGAGAAGCTGAAGGCGAAAAAGGCGACGAAGATTAGTCCGCCCTATGGCTGCGCTGACCGCAGATATCCGTTTGATAGTCGGCCTCGGTAATCCCGGGGCCGATTACGTTGATACGCGCCATAACGCCGGTTTCTGGCTCGTCGACCTGCTTGCGCAGGATCGAGGACTGAGCTTTCGTTTCGAAAAACGCTACAACGCGGAAGAGTGCAAGTTCAAGGCTGCAGACAGGGATGTATTTTTACTGAAGCCGCAGACCTTCATGAATCGCAGCGGCCAGGCGGTCGCGGGCCTGGCGCGTTTCTACAAGATCGCGCCGGAGCAGATCCTGGTGCTGCACGACGAGCTCGATTTGCCGCCCGGCACCAACCGCATCAAACAGGCCGGCGGTCACGGCGGGCATAACGGATTACGCGACGTCATCAATCATCTCGGCAGCCGCGAGTTCTTCCGCATCCGTATCGGCATCGGTCACCCAGGCGACAGCAGCCAGGTGATCAACTACGTGCTGCACAAGCCATCGGCGCCGGATCTGAAAGCGATCGAGGCGGCTAACCGTGATACGCTGGAGGTAATGCCGCTGCTAATAGAAGGGCGCATCGACAAGGCGATGCAGGCCCTGCATACCTGAAGGAAATAACATGGGATTCAAATGTGGCATCGTCGGGCTGCCGAACGTCGGCAAGTCGACCCTGTTCAACTCGTTGACCAGGGCCGGCATCGCCGCCGAAAACTATCCGTTCTGCACCATCGATCCGAACATCGGCGTGGTCGAGGTCCCGGACCCGCGGTTGCAGCAACTCGCCGACATCGTGAAGCCGAAGAAAGTCATCCCGACAACGATGGAGTTCGTCGATATCGCAGGGCTGGTCGCGGGCGCATCCAAGGGCGAGGGCCTCGGCAACCAGTTTCTCGGGCATATCCGCGAGACCGACGCGATCGCGCAGGTGGTGCGCTGTTTCGAGAACGACGATATCGTGCATGTCAGCAACCGGATTCATCCGCTTGCCGATATCGAGACGATCAATACCGAGTTGCTGCTGGCCGACATGGAATCGATTGCGCGCCAGACCGAGCGCGCCGCCAAGCTGGCCAAGTCCAACGAGAAAGAAGCGAAAGCCAAATATGAATTCATGCTGGCGGTACAGACGCATGTCGAGGCCGGCAACGCGGCGCGCGTTTTCGTCGTGAGCGATCAGCAGCGCCCATGGATGAAGGAGCTGCACCTGATCACCGCGAAACCGGTGCTTTATATCGCCAACGTGTCCGAGGACGGCTTCGACAATAATCCCCACCTGGTCGCGGTGCGTGAGCATGCCGAAAGTGAAGGCGCGGAGGTGGTCGCGGTATGCGCCGCGATCGAGTCCGACATCGCCGAGCTCGACGCCGCCGAGGCTGCCGAGTTTCTTGCCGAAATGGGACTCGAGGAGCCCGGCCTCGACCGCGTGATCCACGCCGGCTACAAGCTATTGCATCTGCAGACCTTTTTTACCGCGGGGCCGCAGGAAGTGCGCGCCTGGACCATTCGCGTCGGCGACACCGCGCCGCGCGCCGCCGGCAGGATTCATACCGATTTCGAGAAGGGATTCATCCGCGCCGAGGTGGTCGCCTTCGATGACTTCATCGCCTGCAACGGCGAACAAGGCGCCAAGGATGCCGGCAAATGGCGCCTCGAAGGCAAGGATTACGTGATGCACGAAGGCGACGTGGTACACTTCCGTTTCAACGTCTAGGCGACGCACCGGCTTGACAGTGCGGGGTGTTCAAGCGAAAATCGCGCGCTCTTCACGGCCGGGCAACCCGGTCAGAAAAATACAATGGCTACGTAGCTCAGTTGGTTAGAGCACATCACTCATAATGATGGGGTCCCCTGTTCAAGTCAGGGCGTAGCCACCATTTTCTAACCCTTGTCACAGCTTGCTTTCAGGGATTTTCCGGTTAATCGATTTTCGGCCTGCAGGCGGCGCTTTTGTGGCTGCTGGCTACTTATTGGCTACTAAAACACTTAAAATCAGCGGTTCAAACGCTAAACTCCTATTCGGCCCGGGTGCATTTCCGGATCATTTTTTGCCCAAGCAACCTATCCGTCTGGGTCAGTCACCTACCCGGCTGCGCCAAGCATTGGATATGCTATTTTTAATTTTTGCCAGCAGTGGTTAAAGTGTACCTATGAGAACACTAACCGCTATCGCACTGGTTTTGACTTTGTCAGGCTGTGCAACCTACTTTGAAAACATAGAACGCGCTGCTTATGCACGGGAATTGGGAAGAGCAAAGGCGCAACAGGAATACCAGCAAAATTATCAACAGGAATACTACAGTCCGGGTCAATGTATCGGGTCAGTCATTAATGGGAAATGCCACGGTACTGTGATGGGCCAGCCTGCGGGAACCTGTCATGGGCAGATGTTGCATGGCCAGTGTATCGGTGCTGACTTCCCCAATTATGGGCATGTCGAATGACAATCCTTTGTATGGGTTCCGGGGGAGGGGGTTCAGCAGCTTTTACCTGTTGAGTCGACAGCGTTTATCTGGTTTCAGGGGCAGGGGTTTTCCGGCCTAAGTCATTGATTGCGAGGCAGGTATCGGATAAGCCTATCAGCCACAAAGAGGTAGCCCCGCAAGTGATATATTACCCTTCAACTACGCGGTAGCTGGGAACAGTATTTTATGACCTTAACCTGTTGATCGGGCAGCGGTTTATCCTACTGACTCCTCTACTTCCTGTAGTGGGTCCGGGAAAGGGATTGCAGCGTGGCGTATTAATCCCTGTAGCCGGGGTTAGTCCCAGCATTAGAAGCAGCGCAGTGCCGGGTTATTCCTGCGCCTGATCAGGCGGGTCTTTGTGCTGTAAATGTATTTTGCCCGCTCGGTTAATTCACGCGGTTAATATTTTACTCAGAACCGGACGCTTATATCCTCCGGCCAGGTGGCGACTATCGGCCAAAAGCTGCCCCTTGAGATCTGCATCAGATCCTAATAACCACGGGCAAGCATGTGTTAGCATTTAGAACAAATAATCATTTGGGCCATCCATGGAAAAGGATCAACTATCGCGAAAGCTCGCAGTTATCCTCCATGCCGATGTGGCGGATTCGACTGCGCTCGTAAGACTGGACGAGACCCTCGCTCACAAACGCTTCCAGGATACCTTTCGGCGATTCTCCGAAATCATAAGCAATCATGATGGTGTCGCACGTGAGATCCGAGGTGAAG
>JAOTUD010000311.1 GCA_029864065.1 Gammaproteobacteria bacterium
CATCGCGCATGCAGCGCGTATTCAAGTCGATTTTCGGCGTATCGCCGAAAAAGTTCCAGCAGGCCGCGCGCAGCGATCGCTTCAAGCAGTTGCTGCGCGACGGCGCCGATATAACCGACGCCATCTACGCTGCCGGTTACGGCTCCACCAGCCGGGTCTACGGGCAAGCCATGCACAACATCGGTATGACGCCGAAGCGATATCGCGCCGGCGGCAGCGGCGAAACGCTGACCTGGGCCTGCCGCGAGACCGTGCTCGGGCCGATCCTGATGGCGGCCACCGACCGCGGGGTTTGCTTTGCGCAGTTCGGCGAGGGCTGCGAGCCCCTGCTGCAGCAGTTGCGCCAGGAATTCCCCCGCGCCGAGCTGCAACGCTACGCGGAAAACAGCTCGCACCAGCTGGATCGATGGATCGACGCGCTCAACGGCTATATTCAGAACAGGCAGCCACGCCCCGAATTACCGCTCGATCTGCAGGGTACCGCGTTTCAGATCAAGGTATGGGAGTTCCTGCTAAGCCTGCAGGAGGGAGATGTCGTCAGTTACGCCGAACTGGCGCAGGCGATCGACAAGCCCAAAGCGGTGCGCGCCGCCGCGTCGGCCTGCGGCGCGAATCGGATCGCGGTGCTGGTGCCTTGCCATCGTATCCTGCGCGGGGACGGCGGGCTCGGTGGTTACCGCTGGGGCCTCGAGCGCAAACGCGCGTTGCTGGATGCAGAACGCGCGCGCAAATCTTCGGATCGATAAGCTCGTCAAGCAGCAAGACACCCGGCGAACGTGAAACGCTGGTTTAACCCGATCGAAAGCAGGGCCCTGGCAGCGCAAGCCCCCGGCGGGCAAGTCGCCGTGCGAGTGCACGGACGGATTAAAAACAATTGTGCCAGGCGAGTAGAGTCAACGCAGAATAATGTCGCCCGCCGCCGCGAGGGCGTCGATCTCGCTATCGTCATAGCCGTATTCCGCAAGTATTTCACGCGTATGCTCGCCGAGCAGCGGAGCGCCGCGCGAGATGCGGGTCGGCGTGCGTGAAAACTTCACCGGGGAGCCGAGGGCCCGGGTTTGACCGAGGCGGCTATGCGGAACTGTTACTACCATGTCACGGGCGATTACCTGCGGGTCCTTGAGCATATCGCCGATCGATAATACCGGACTCGCCGGTACGCCCACGGCTTCGAGTCGGGTAAGCCAGTCGGCGGTGTCGCGTTGCTTGAAGCGCTCGCTCAGCATCTCGACCAATGCGTCTAAATTTTGCATGCGCATCGCATTGTCGACGAAGCGTGTATCGCGCGCGAGTTCGGGCATGTCGATAACTTCGACCAGGCGCAGCCAGTTGGCCTGGTTGGCGGCCCCGATGTTAATCCAGCCATCGGCCGTCTGCAGCGCCTGGTAAGGCGCGGCCATGGGATGGGCGGATCCGAGGGCCCGTGGCGAAATTCCGGTCGCGAGGAAAATAGCCGATACCCAGGCCGTGTTGGCGATGCTGCCCTCGAGCAGGGAGGTATCGACGAGCTGACCTTCGCCGGTTTTAAGGCGGTGAATATAGGCAGCCAGTATGCCCATCGCTGCCAGCATGCCGGCGCTGATATCGCCGACTGGAACCCCGGCTTTGATCGGCGGGCGTCCGGCGCCTTCGCCGGTTACGCTCATTAATCCCGACATGCCCTGTGCGATCAGGTCGAAACCCGGGCGATCGGCATAGGGGCCGGTGCGGCCAAAGCCGGTAATCTGGCAGTATATGAGCCCCGGGTTCAGTTGGCGCAGGGACTCGTAACCCAGGCCGAGGCGTTCCATCGTGCCGACTCGATAATTTTCGATGATCACGTCGGCGTCACTCAAAAGCCTGCGTACGACGTCCTTGCCCGCCGCCGATTTAAGATTGATCGCGGTGCCGCGCTTGTTGCGATTCAAAATCATGAATGCCGCCGATTCACCGTCCACCTCGGGCGGCACCATGCGCCGGGTATCATCTCCATCCGGAGCTTTTTCGACCTTGATAACATCCGCGCCCATATCCGCGAGCAGCTGGCCGCATACCGGCCCGGCCATGATATGCGCCAGTTCGATGACCTTGAGGCCAATCAAGGGTCCCGATGCTGCCATGCTTACTTACCTTTGAAAACGGGTTTGGTTTTGTCGAGGAAGGACTGGTAGCCGATATGAAAATCCTCGGTGTCATAACACAGGTAACTTAAGTCCTTTTCCGCCTCGGTGAGTGGTGCGGGATCGCCGAGACGGCGCATGAACTGTTTGTGCCAGCGCGCTACCAGGGGTGCGCCATCCGCGATTCGACGCGCAGCGGCATAGGTTTCCTCGACCACCTCATCATCCGCCACGACCCGTGTTACCAGGCCTTTCTGTAGCGCTTCGGCTGCGTCCAGGATGCGTCCTTCCAGCAGGATTTCCATGGTCACTGCCTTGCCCACCAGGTCATACAAACCCCGCATTTCACGGATACCGGCACATAGCCCGAGACGGTTGATCGGGATACCGAAGCGACTCGAGTCACCGCAGATGCGCAGGTCGCAAAGGCTTGCTATTTCCAGGCCTCCACCGACGCAGATACCCTGAATTAGCGCGACCAGGGGAACAGGGCACTCGCCGAGCGCCGCTAGCGCCGCATGGTGGATTTCACCATATTGTTTCGCATCTTTGCTATTGGAACGGGCATCCTTGAATTCTGAAATATCGTTGCCGGGCGCAAAGGACTTGTCGCCCGCGCCGCGCAGGACGATACAGCGCAAGCTGTCATCGGCAGAGAGTCTGCGTATGGTTGCGCCCAGTTGACGCCACATCGGCTTGATCAACGCATTCAGTTTTTGCGGGCGATTGAGGATAACCGTGGCGATATCCTGGTTACGCTCCAGCAGGATCAACTCTGCGCTCATATCATCGATCTCCTCGCGGGTTATCGGTAAAAATACTCGACCAGCGCCATCGGGATCGCAGGTATATAAGTGACCATGATCAGCATCGTGAACAGGACGCCGACGAAATAGACGTTGACCTTGCTCACCTCCCAGATATCCGCCCTGGCCACCGAACAGGCGGTCACCAGTACGCTCGCCACCGGCGGTGTCTGCTGGCCGATGCCGAGGTTAAGGGTCACGATGATGCCGAAATGCACCGGGTCTATGCCGACCTGTTGGACCAGCGGCATGACGATGGGCACCACCAGGATGATCGCGGCCGCGGAATGCAGAAACAAACCCACGACCAGGAAAAACAAATTGAGCAGGGCGAGCACGATGTACTTGTTCTGGGTGAAATCGCCGATGCCACGCGACAGATTCTGCGGCACCTGGGCCTCGGTGAGATACTGGCCGATCAGCACCGAAGACGCCACCAGCAGCATGACGACGGCGGTCTGTACGCTGCCGTCGATCATGGCCTGCTTCAAATGCGGCCAGTCCAGCTCGCGGTAGAGTGCACCGACGATCATCGCCGCCACGACCGCGAGCCCGGCGCCCTCGGTGGCGGTCACGAAACCGCCGAAGATGCCGCCCAGAATGATCACCGGCAGGGTAAAGGCAAGCGCGGCGTCCTTGAAGGTCGCGACCACGTGGCTGATTCTGAATACTTCCTCGACCGGGTAGTTGTAGCGCACCGCAAACCGGTAGGCAACGACCATCATCAGGAAGCCGCCGAGCACACCCGGCACGATGCCGGCAACGAACAGCTGTACCACCGAGCTTTGCGCCATCACCGCGTACAGGATCATGGGTATGGATGGCGGGATAATTACCGCCAGGGTCGCCGACGAGGAGGTGACGGCCGCGGCAAACGGAGCCGGGTAACCCTTTTTCTTCATCGCCGGAATCAGGATCGAACCGAGCGCGGCCACGTCCGCGACTGCCGAGCCGGAGATCTCGGCGAAGAACAGTGAAGTGCCGATATTGACCATCGCCAGGCCACCCCTGACGAAGCCGAAAATCGCCGAGGCGAATGCGATCAGGCGCCGCGAGATACCGGTAGAATTCATGATCGCACCGGCCAGGATAAACAGCGGAATCGCGATCAACGGGAAATTGGTCGCCCCGTCCATCATCACCAGGGCCACGTTCGGCAGGACGTCGACTCCATGTGCGTAAACCATTGCGGCGCTCGCGATCACGGCAAGCGCCACCGCGATCGGTACATTGATCAGCACTAGCACCAGCAGGCCGATGAACATCCACAATATAATCATTCTGCCCGCATCCCGTGCCTATTCATGGCGAACGTATGCGGCCCGACCGGTCGCTTCGCGCCAGATCTGGGGCAGGTTCAGGATTTCGGCGATCACGAACAGAATGGCACCAATGGGTATTACCGATTGCGTAAACTGGGTACCGATCCAGGGCAGGCTGATCAGGGTATCGCCTTCCAGGATCACCAGTACCACGTAACCGTACCAGGCCAGCATCAGGAAAAAGCCGATGATGACGGCTTCCGCGAGAATCACCAGTGGCATACGCAACAGTGGTGGCACCTTGGAGATTACGCTCGGTACCCCGATGTGGGCGCGCTTTAAAGCCGCCAGCGAGGCGCCGTAGTAGGTTAGCCAGGCGAGTTGCACCGAGGCAATTTCGTCATACCAGGAAAGC
>JAOTUD010000312.1 GCA_029864065.1 Gammaproteobacteria bacterium
CCAGCGCAACCACCTCGGGCGGACCGCTGGCGATGATTTCGCCGCCCTTGTCGCCGCCTTCGGGGCCGAGGTCGATAATCCAGTCCGCGGTCTTGATGACGTGCAGGTTGTGCTCGATCACGGCGATGGTGTTGCCGTGGTCGCGCAATCGATGCAATACCTTCAGCAGTTGCTCGACGTCGTGAAAATGCAGCCCGGTGGTGGGTTCGTCGAGTATGTAAAGCGTGCGCCCGGTATCGCGCTTGGACAGTTCGCGCGACAGCTTGATGCGCTGCGCCTCGCCCCCGGACAGCGTGGTCGCATTCTGACCGAGCGTAATGTAGGACAGGCCGACGTCCATCAGCGTATCCAGCTTGCGCTTGATCACCGGTATCGCGCTGAAAAACGCGGTGGCGTCCTCGACGGTCATTTTCAGCACCTGGTGGATTGACTTGCCCTTGTAGGTGATATCGAGGGTTTCGCGGTTATAGCGCTTGCCCCTGCACACGTCGCAGGTGACATAGACGTCGGGCAGGAAGTGCATTTCGACCTTGGTGACGCCGTCGCCCTGGCAAGCCTCGCAGCGACCGCCCTTGACGTTGAAGCTGAAGCGTCCCGGCTTGTAGCCGCGCGAGCGCGCTTCCTGGGTGCCGGCGAAGAGTTCGCGGATCGGCGTAAACAGACCGGTATAGGTCGCCGGGTTGGAGCGCGGGGTGCGTCCGATCGGGCTCTGGTTGATGTCGATTACCTTGTCGAAATGATCGAACCCGGAAAAACGCTCATGGCTGCCGGCGCTCAGGCTGCTGCCGTTGATCTCGATCGCGGCGAGCTTGTACAGGGTTTCGTTGATCAGGGTCGATTTGCCGGAACCGGAGACCCCGGTGATGCAGGTGAACAGGCCCACCGGCAGCTCCAGCCTGACCGACTTGAGGTTGTTGCTGGACGCGCCATCGATGCAGACGAGTTTTTTCCGGTTGGCGGGTGTGCGCCTGGTCGGGATCTCGATGCTGCGCCTGCCGCAGAGGTATTGCCCGGTAATCGACTTCTCGTTGCGTGCGATTTCGCGCGCATTGCCGGTGGCGACGATTTCGCCGCCGTGCACGCCGGCGCCGGGTCCGATATCGACAATGAAGTCGGCGGCATGGATCGCGTCCTCGTCGTGCTCGACCACGATCACGGTGTTGCCGAGGTCGCGCAGGAAGGTCAGCGTCTTCAGCAGGCGGTCGTTATCGCGCTGGTGCAGGCCGATCGACGGTTCGTCGAGGATATACATGACGCCGACCAGGCCGGCGCCGATCTGGCTGGCGAGGCGGATGCGCTGCGCTTCGCCGCCGGACAGGGTTTCGGCGCTGCGGCTGAGCGACAGGTACTCGAGCCCCACGTTGACGAGGAAGCTCAGGCGCTCGCGGATTTCCTTGGTGATCTTCTGCGCGATTTCGCCCTTCTGCCCGGCAAGATCCAGGCCGTTGAAGAATTTCAGCGCCTCCTCGATCGGTAGCCGGGTCAGGCTGGCGAGATTGCGGCCGTCGACGAACACGTGGCGGGCGGCCTGGTTGAGCCTGTCGCCGTGGCAGGTCTGGCATGGCTGATCGGACAGGAACCTGGCCAGTTCTTCGCGCACGACGCTCGACTCGGTATCGCGATAGCGTCGCTTCAGGTTGGGCAATATTCCCTCGAATGGATGTCTTTGCACGCGCTGGTCGCCGCGCTCGTTGCGATAGCTGAATTTCACTTCTTCGCTGGAGCCGTTCAGGATCACGTCCTGGATGCGCGGGTCGAGTTCGCCGAACGGCATTTCGACGTCGAAATCGAAATGCGCCGCCAGCGACTGCAGCATCTGGAAGTAATAGCCGTTGCGCCGGTCCCAGCCCCGGATCGCGCCGCCGGCGAGGCTCAGCTCCGGTGACTTGACCACCAGCCTGGGATCGAAAAACTGCATCGTGCCGATGCCGTCGCATTCGGGACAGGCGCCGACCGGGCTGTTGAACGAAAACAGGCGCGGCTCCAGTTCGCTGATCGAGTAGCCGCACTCGGGACAGGCGAAATTGGCGGAAAAACGCATTTCGTCGAATCCGGATTCGGCATCGATGCTGGCGACCTTGACGATACCGTCGGACAGCTGCAGCGCGGTTTCGAAGGACTCGGCGAGGCGCAGTTTCAGGTCGGGGCGCACCTTGAAGCGGTCGACGACGACATCGATGTTGTGTTTCTTGCGCAGCTCGAGTTTGGGTGGATCGTCGAGTTCGCAGAGTTCGCCGTTGACGCGGGCGCGGATGAATCCCTGTTTCTGCAGGCTGCTGAATAATTGCACGTGTTCGCCCTTGCGGTTGCTGACCACCGGCGCGAGCAGCATCAGACGCTCATCGTGCGGCAGCGCCAGCACCTGATCGACCATCTGGCTGATGGTGCTGGCCTCGAGCGGCAGATCGTGGGTCGGGCAGCGCGGCGTGCCGACGCGGGCGAACAGCAGGCGCAGGTAATCGTAAATTTCGGTGATCGTGCCTACCGTCGAGCGCGGGTTGTGCGACGTCGTCTTCTGCTCTATCGAGATGGCGGGCGACAGGCCCTCGATATGGTCGATGTCGGGTTTTTCCATGACCGACAGGAACTGGCGCGCGTAGGTCGATAGCGACTCGACGTAGCGCCGCTGTCCCTCGGCGAAAATCGTGTCGAACGCGAGCGAGGACTTGCCCGAACCCGATAATCCGGTGAAAACGATCAGCTTGTCGCGCGGCAGCGTCAGGTCGATATTCTTGAGATTATGGGTGCGCGCACCGCGCAGCGTGATTGATTCCATGGGTAAAGATCAGTCGTGCCAAACCCGAAATTATAACGACTTGAAATTAAATTATCGCGCTTTAGTCAGAATTAGTTGGTATCGGTTCCCATACCCGGGCTGAATCGCTAGAATCGCGTCTTTCCGCTGCCCCTCACATCCCAGGCCAATGCTCAAAACCGAAAAGAGAGCCGCTATTTCCCTCGCGCTGGTTTACGCCCTGCGTATGCTCGGTCTGTTCATGATCCTGCCGGTCTTCAGCCTGCATGCGAATGATTACAGCGGCACGACCCCGGTGCTCATCGGGCTCGCGATCGGTATTTATGGGCTTACCCAGGGGTTGTTTCAACTGCCGTTTGGATTTCTTTCCGACCGCTTCGGTCGTAAGATCGTGATCATCGGCGGTCTGCTGATTTTTTGCCTGGGCAGTATCGTTGCCGCCGAGGCGGAGACCATTGCCCAGGTCATCGCCGGGCGCGCGCTGCAGGGTCTCGGCGCGATCGCCGCCGCGGTGATGGCGCTGGCGGCCGACCTGACGCGCGAGGAAGTGCGTTTGCGTATCATGGCGGCGATCGGCATGTCGATCGGCGCCGCCTTCATGCTGTCGATGGTGATCGGGCCTGTTATCGCGGCCGAGTTCGGGCTGCGCATGCTGTTCTGGATGACCGCGGGTCTCGCCGTGCTCGGCATCCTGGTCATCGTATTTATCACGCCTCAACCTCCCAGCCAGGGTTTTCATCGCGATGCCCAGGTGTCGTTGCGCGATGTCGGCCGGGTTGCGGGCGACCTGGAATTGCTAAAGCTCGGATTTGGCGTTTTCGTTCTGCACCTGGTGCTGGCGGCAACCTTTGTCGTTTTTCCGCTGGTGCTGCAACAAAGCCTGCAGGTCGATGAGGCCCTGCACTGGCGCACCTACCTGCCGGTGTTTGTGCTATCGGTTTTCTTGCTGGTGCCGATGATCATCGTCGCCGAAAAAATGAAGAAGTCGCGACTGGTATTCACCGGCGCGGTGGTAATGCTGGCGCTGGCGGAGCTGGGCCTGGCCTGGAGCGAAACCTATGTCGGGGTGTTTATCATGCTGGTGCTGTTTTTTGGTGCATTCAACTTCCTCGAGGCGATCATGCCGACGACCGTTGCGCGGATCGCGCCGGCCGATATGAAGGGCACCGCGATGGGATTGTTTTCCAGCGCGCAGTTCATCGGCGCGTTTAGCGGCGGCCTGCTGGGCGGGATTTTACTGGGTGCGGGCGACTATGCGATGACGTTCCTGTGGCTCGCCGCCATCCTCGGCGGCTGGTTTCTGCTGGCGCTGACGATGAAAGCTCCCAGGTATCTTGCCTCCAGGATCCTGTCGCTCAGGGATCTCGACGCGCAACAGGTCGAGCAGTTTGTCGAGCTTGCGCGAAAACTCGACGGGGTGCACGAAATCTCGGTCTACGAAACCGATCAAGTTGCCTACCTCAAGGTGGAAAAGGGATTCGACGATACCCAACTGCGGGCCCTCGTTTCGCATTAGATGGGGGAATCCCCATCCCTATAACACAAGTTTTTGGTCAGATTAAAAACTCCCAGGATTTTTAATCTGACCAAAAACTATAGATTTTTAAAAAAATCAGTTGCAAATAAAAACTGCATGGGTATTCTATTGTCCTACAGACCTACGGTCTGTAGGGAAGCCTGAAGGATTTCAGGCAATGGAAAATATTCAACTGGACTGAATAGTTACAAGGAGTAACCATGAAAACCATCACAACTCTCGCAGCGCTCGCTGCATTCGTAATCTCACCCATCGTCTCGGCCGCGCAGGTCAATATCA
>JAOTUD010000313.1 GCA_029864065.1 Gammaproteobacteria bacterium
ATCGCGGTAATCCATGCGGACGGCTATATCCAGGTCAGGGATCGCGCCAAGGACGTGATTATCTCCGGCGGCGAAAATATTTCATCGGTCGAGGTCGAGGGCGTGCTCTACAGGCACCCGGCGGTCGGGGAAGCCGCGGTGGTCGCGCTTGCCGACGAGAAATGGGGGGAAGTTCCCTGCGCCTTCGTCGAACTCAAGGCCAACGCCGACGCCAGCGAGCAGGAGCTGATCGACTTTTGCGCGAACAACATGGCGCGATTCAAGCGTCCCAAGAAGGTCGTATTCGGTGAATTGCCCAAGACCGCGACCGGCAAGATCCAGAAAAATGTATTGCGCGAGCGCGCCAAAGAGTTGTAAAACACGGTGCAAAACCTATTTCGGAAACTATGAACCAGGATATCTCACCCCAGGAATTGCGCCACAGTATACGCAGTGGCGCCTTTACCACGAACACATCGGGATACTCGCGCGGCTACGTGCAGGGCAATCTCTGTATCCTGCCAGCGGATTACGCCAGCGAGTTCCTGCAGTTTTGCCAGGCCAACCCGAAACCCTGCCCGCTGATCGGCATGGCGTCGACACCGGGCGATTACCATATCCCGAAGCTCGGCGAAGACCTCGACATTCGCACCGATATTCCGAGTTACCGCGTCTTTGAAAACGGTGAACTCGCGCGCGAGGAGCACGATATCAGCGACCTGTGGCGCGACGACCTGGTGTCGTTCGTGCTCGGCTGTTCGTTTTCGTTCGAGGAGGCGCTGATCGACGACGGCCTCGAAATTCGCAACGTTACCGAGGGCGTCAACGTACCGATGTACCGCACCAATATCGATTGCACCCCGGCGGGGCGCTTCGTCAGCAAGATGGTCGTCAGCATGCGCCCGATGATTCCATCCGACGCGATCCGCGCGATCCAGATCTGCACGCGCTTTCCCGCGGTGCATGGGGCCCCAATCCACTTCGGCGATCCCGCCCGTATCGGCATTCGCGATATCGGCAAACCCGATTTTGGCGACGCGGTCAGCATTCGCGACGACGAGGTCCCGCTTTTCTGGGCCTGCGGGGTCACACCCCAGGTCGCGGTAGAGCGGGCGCGGCCGCCGTTCTGCATCACCCATGCGCCGGGATGTATGCTGGTAACGGATCTGCCCAATAGCCACCTTGCGGTCATGTAAGCGGAGAAAACCATGTTGATGCTCAACTGCGATCTTGGAGAAAGCTACGGTTCCTGGAAGATGGGTCGCGACGACGAAGTCATGCCGCATATCGACCAGGCCAATATCGCCTGCGGATTTCACGGCGGCGATCCGCTGGTGATGGAGCGCACCCTGGCGCTGGCGAAGCAGCACAACGTCATGGTTGGCGCGCATCCCGCCTACCCCGACCTGGTGGGCTTCGGGCGCCGTCCGATGCTTTGCTCGCCCGAGGAAATTTCGGCCTTCATGCATTACCAGATCGCGGCGCTCGAGGGCATGGCCAAAATCCAGGGGCTCGATCTGGCATATGTCAAACCGCACGGCGCGCTGTATAACGACATGATGGCACGTGAGGCGGTGCGCGCGCCGATCCTGAAGGCAATCGCCGATTTCCACAAGCCGGTGCGGCTGATGCTGCAGGCGACCCCCGAGGCAGACCTGCACCGCAGCGAGGCCGCCGCGCACGGCATCGAACTCTGGCTCGAGGCCTTCGCCGATCGCTGCTACGACGACGACGGCAAGCTGCTGTCGCGCAGCAGGCCCGGCGCCGTCCATTGCCGCGACAAGATGCTGGAACAGGTCGAGCAGATTTGCACGCAGGGCACGGTCACGTCGGTCAGCGGCCATACGCTGGAACTAAAACCGGACACCTTGTGCGTGCATGGCGACAACGACGAAGGCGTAGCGGCGATCAAAGAAATCCGCCAGATCATCCACTCTTGATCGCGGCATGAGAATCGAGATCGCCGGGCAAAACGCGCTGATCGTGTATTTCGCCGATCGGACCAGCGCCGCGGTGTCGGCGCAGATCCAGGCAGCGGTGGCACGCGTTCAGGACCGCATGCGCGACTGCATCGTCGACCTGGTGCCATCCTACGCCTCGTTACTGGTGATCTTCGATCTCGACCGCGGTGACTATTTTGCAGTGCGCAAACGGCTGCACGCGGCGCTGACCGGGCTCGATCGCGTCGACAGCGCCGCCGGCGAACTGGTTACGCTGCCGGTGTACTACGGCGCCGAATCGGGCCCCGATCTCGAGGTCATTGCCGAGCGCGGCGGGATCAGCGCCGCGGACGTGATCGCAATCCACCAGCAGCAGGAATACCGCGTCTATGCGATCGGTTTCGCACCGGGATTCGCCTATCTCGGCGAAGTCGACGAGCGCATCGCGGCGCCGCGCCTGGCCACACCGCGACAAAAGGTTCCGCGCGGCGCGGTTGCCATCGCCGATCGCCAGACCGCGGTTTACCCGTCGGTTTCACCGGGCGGCTGGAACCTGATCGGGCTATGCCCGACGCGCATGTTCGACCCGGTAAAAACTCCGAGCATGCCGGTCAAGGTCGGCGACCGGGTCCGTTTCGAGGCTATCAGCCGCGATGACTATATCTCGCTTGGGGGCGAACTGTGAGCGGATTCATCGTCAGGCAGCCGGGATTGCTGAGCCTGCTGCACGACCGCGGCCGCTACGGTGCACACAACCTCGGTCTGACGACCGGCGGACCGCTCGATTTCATCGCTTTCGACTGGGCCAACCGCCTGCTCGGTAACGACGCCAACGCGACCTGCCTCGAGGTCAGTTTCGGTGGCCTGACGCTAGATGCCGACATCGCCACCAGCGTCGTCATCACCGGCGCCGAGGCCCCGTGCAAACTGAATGGCGCCGAACTCCCGCAATGGCAAACGGTCGACGTCGCCGCCGGCGACCGGCTCGAAATCGGTTTCGCCAGCCGGGGCACCCGCGCCTATCTCGCGGTTCGCGGCGGATTCGACATTGCGCCGAGCTTCGGCAGCAGTTCGACCGTGGTGCGCGAAAAGATCGGCGGACTCCACGGCGACAAGCTGCAGCCAGGCGACAGGTTACCCTGCGGCGGCGGCAAATTGAGCACGCATAGCCGCCTGGCCGAAAACGAGCGACCGCAGTACGGGGATTCGGCCAGCCTGCGAGTGGTGCCTGGCTACCAGCAGGCTGCCTTCGACGAGCTGCAACAATGGAGATTTTTTAGTTCCGAGTACCGCCTGACCGAGCGTTGCGATCGCATGGGATTCCGCCTCGAAGGCGAAACCGTGCATTCGAACATGGTCGGCATGCTGTCCGAGGGAATCTGTCATGGCGCGATCCAGATTCCTGCCGACGGGCAGCCAATCGTACTGATGAACGATCGCCAGACCATCGGTGGCTACCCCAAGATCGGATCGGTAATCGCAGAAGACACGGCCCGGCTGTCGCAGTTGTCGCCCGGCGCGACGGTGCACTTCGAGAAGATCAGCATCGAGCAGGCGCACAACATCCACTGCCTCGAACGGGCGCGTTTCGAGCGCACCCGGGCGCAATCCTGCTGAGCCTTATGCGATGAATGAAGCCGAACAACTGGCGTTGAGCCGCAGGATCGAGGATATCCTGGTGGCGCGTAACCTGCGTGGCATGAAAACGGTACAGTCGCATCTCGAGCCGGGATACTGCCTGCGCGCGGCGCGGATGCTGCGGGACTGCAGCGGCAATATCCTCATCGGCACCGGTTTCCCGGTGGTAAAAACCTTTGAAACCGACGGTCCCGTCGGTGCGATCGCGATGTACGAGGCCTTCGAAAAACTCGGCGCGACTCCGACGATCGTCTGCGGGCGCCCGCTATCTCGGGCGCTGTCCGAAAAGTACCGGGTGCACGAAATTCGCGTCGGCGACCACGATCGGCGCGAACACGAAGCACAGGATGCGCTCGCGCACTTTCACCCGGAGGCGATTATCTCGATCGAGCGACCCGGCCAGGCGGCGGACGGTGGCTACTACAACATGCGCGGCGAGAACATCAGCGAACACACCGCCTGTTTCGATACCTTCATGCAGCAAAGCGACTGTCCCACCATCGCCGTCGGCGATGGTGGCAACGAGATCGGCATGGGCAAGGTCGCGCAGGCTTTGCAGGGTCTGAATATTGTCCCGTCGACCACGAGCTGTGACGAGTTGATCGTCGCCGACGTTTCCAACTGGGGGGCTTACGGCATCATTTCGTTTCTGTCGCTGTGGAACCAGCGCGATTTGCTCGCTGAAATCGTGCCGCTCGATATCCTGAGGTTTATCTCGGAACTCGGCAGCGTCGATGGCGTGACCCGGGTCAACCAGTTGACCGAGGATGGGCTCGACCCGCACGAGGGAGAGTCGGTATTGCTGGAATTGCGCCGGACCTGCGGATTCCTGTAAAACGGGGCGGATGCAAAGATCTGTCCCCGGATTTACTGGAACTATGATTTTCAGATTGTGGCTCTATTCGCTCGAGACAGGTTTCTGCTTAACTTGCGAGCCATTTTCAGACGCTGTCGATAATTTCTGAGGCATTAACATG
>JAOTUD010000314.1 GCA_029864065.1 Gammaproteobacteria bacterium
AGGCACAGGTGGTCATCGTCGGCGGTGGCATCGCCGGTGCCAGCGTGGCCTATCATCTCGCCAAACTCGGCTCCACGGATACCGTGTTGCTGGAACGAAACCAACTCACCTCAGGTACGACCTGGCATGCTGCCGGGCTGATCATGCAACTGCGCTCAACGCACACGATGACATCGCTGGCGAAATATAACGTAGAACTGTATTCCAGCCTGGAGGCAGATACCGGTCAGGCCACGGGTTTCAAACAAAACGGCACGCTCGGCGTTTGCCGCACGCGAGACCGCGTGTTCGAGACCAAAAAAATCGCCACTATCGCCAGGAGTTTCGGCATCGAGGCCCATATGCTTGGACCGGACGAGGCCAGGGACATCTATCCGGCGATTGATCAATCCGTCATCGAGGGCGCCATCTATATTCCGAAAGATGGCCAGACCAACCCTGTCGATACAACCATGTCCCTGATCGCGGGTGCCAAACAACGTGGTGTCAGGATTTTTGAGGATACCCCCGTTGGTAAACTGGAGCGACTTTCCTCGGGCGAATACCGTGTCGAAACCGGCAATGGCGTTATCCAGTGTGAAACCCTGGTGCTGGCCTGCGGCCTGTGGACCCGCGAGTTGGCTACCCAGCTTGGTGTACGGGTTCCACTGTATCCCTGCGAGCATTTTTATGTGCTGACCGAGCCGATGGATGTTGTGACGCCGGATTTGCCGGTTCTGCGGGATACGGCCGGGCATATTTATATCAAGGAAGATGCCGGAAAGTGGCTGGTCGGAGCGTTCGAGCCAACCGGAAAACCGTTACGGGAAAACCAGTTTCCCTCCGATACGGCGTTTATCGAACTGCCCGAGGACTGGGATCACTTCGAACTGCCCTATACCAGTGCGATGGAAATTCTACCCGACCTCGGAAACGCCGGCATTTCCAAGTTCTTCAACGGGCCGGAAAGCTTTACCCCCGATCTGCTGTTCGCGCTGGGCGAGGCGCCGGGATTGCCAAACTGCTTCGTCTCCGCGGGTTACAATTCCGAAGGCATCGAGTTGAATCCCGGTGCGGGCCGGGCGCTAGCCGAATGGATTGTCGAAGGCGAGCCAACCCTGGACCTCAGCCAAGTCGATATCGCGCGTTTCCATCCCTTCCAGGTCAATAAAAAATACCTGCACGAACGCACTGCCGAAATTCTCGGATTGCACTACAAGCCACACTGGCCCCACTTTCAGCTCGAATCGTCACGCAATGTGCGCAAAAGTTGCCTGCACGATCGATGGGCTGCCATGAACGCCAGTTTTGGCGAGGGTATGGGCTGGGAGCGCCCGATGTGGTTCGCACCCAGGGGTCAATCCCGGGAAAATATCTACTCCCACACTCGCCCAAACTGGTTTGAGCATACCGAGCAAGAATGCCGGGCGGCACGGCGAGCAGCCATCGTTCTGGACCAGAGCTCGTTCGGTAAGCACCTGGTTCAGGGGCGTGATGCCTGCAGGATCCTGCAGCACACCTGTGCCGGCGATATAGATGTTCCGCTCGGCAAGCTCGTCTACACCCACATGCTCAATATGAATGGAGGGATCGAAACCGACATAACCGTAAACCGACTCGGAGAAAACCGCTTCCTGGTCGTTTCGTCGGCCACCTCCCAGCCGCGCGACCGATGCTGGATGGAGCGGTATATTGCTGCCGATCGACAGGTAACGCTGACGGATGTCACTTCGGGCTATACGGTGCTGTCGCTGCAAGGCCCTGAATCCCGCGATATATTGTCCCGTATTACCGACGCCGACCTGAGTAACCAGGCCTTTCCTTTCGCGACATCGCAGGAAATCGATATCGATTATGCCCGCGTGATCGCCAACCGGCTTACCTACGTCGGTGAGCTGGGCTGGGAACTCCTTATCCCGACGGAATTTGCGCAGGGCGTATGCGATACACTGCTGGAGGCCGGATCAGGCCTTGGCCTCAAACCAGCGGGCTACCATGCACTCGAACACCTGCGCTGCGAACGTGCTTACCGGGAATATGGACTGGATTTGACTCCCGGAGATACCCCGTTCGAAGCAGGCCTCGGGTTTACCGTCATGCTCGATAAACAGGGCGGGTTTATCGGCCGTGACGCATTGATGCGGCAAATAGAGGCCGGGCCGCTAACCAGGCGTCTGGTCATGTTCAAACTGAAAGACCCGGAACCCGTTTTGTTTCACGAGGAAGTCATTCGCATGAACGGTGATATCGTTGGCTACATCAGCTCTGGCGCCTACGGATTCACCGTCGGCTCATCGGTGGGCATGGGTTACATACATCATTCCGACGGTGTTACTGAAAACCTAGTCACAGCTGCGAAGTGGGAGATTGAAATTGCCCGTGAATGCTACCCTGCCGAAGCTTCGTTGCACGCCTTTTACGATCCGACCGGGACACGGGTAAAAGGTTAGGTCGCAGGGATAACAGGGATGAGCGGCCAAAAACGATTCTTTCGATTTTGGCCTGGTTCCCGATGCCTCAACAGGCACAGCAAGGGTCAAGGCGCAAGTTCGAGCCAGGTGCGGGCACGTTTACGATGGCCAGGTACGATCGGTTGAAGCTTGCTGCTTGATGCCTGACTTGACGCGACGAAGCGGGTTGCGGACCTGTTTATTGCGTTATGTCTTCCACCACCGCTTGATGAAGTGGCCCCCGTCCATTTCCCAGCTGCCGGCAATATTCCAGGCCCCGGCACTGTTTTTCGGCACACCTACCTTATCTGAAACAACCTGCACAAGGTTTGCGAATGCCGGCACCACGTGGCCACCATCATCACGGATAATCATCTGGGCCTCGCGATACATTTCAGCCCGCCTTTTTTGATCAAGTTCTGCGCGTGCCCCGATGATCAGCTCATCCAGGCGCTCGCTCTTGAAGTGGGTATCATTCCATGCAGCGTCACTGAGAAATGCAATCGATAGCATCAGGTCCTCGGTTATGCGCGGCCCCCACCAGCCCATTTGAAAAGGCTTCACTCGCCAGACATTTGACCACCAACCATCTGCTGGCTGGCGCACGACTTTTATATTAATACCAGCCTTGCTCGCGTCCTGCTGATAAAGTTCCGTTGCACCGACCATGCCCGGGAAAAGTTCCGCCGTGTAAAGATCCAGCGTGCTCCCATCGTAACCGGCCTTCTTGAGATGATGCCTTGCCTTGTCAGGGTCGTAGGTGCGCTGCGGAATATCCGCAGCATGATAGCGATATGCGGGACCAATGGGATTATCATTGCCCAAAGTTCCGTAACCTTGCAGCACTTTTCTGAGGTAGCCCTCCCGGTCGATCCCATACTTCAGCGCCATGCGCAAGTCGTTATTATCGTAGGGCGATTGATCGACAAGGATTACCGCGACGTGCCAGATTCGACCCGGGACATCCACGATCTGCAGCGATTTATTCCTTTCGAGCATGTTGACGGTTCTGAGGTCTGGTTTGTTGATGACATCGACCGATCCGCTAGTGAGTGCTGTCTGGCGGGCGGTGGTGTCATTGATGGCTACTAATTCGGCCGAGTCCACGAACCCCACGTCCTGCTGCCATCGGTTAGGGTTGAGCCTGAATGCCGCTCTTACACCCGGGTCGAATTCTTCAAGAATGTAGGCTCCGGTACCGGCACCGGAACGCCAGTCAACTTCACCATCTTTGCTCGGTAGTATATTCAAGTGATAATCGGTCAGGATGAAAGGGAAATCCGCATCACCGCTTTTCAGCTTGAAGACTAATTTGTGCTTGCCATCGGCGGTGATCTTATCGATGCCTGCAAGAATGCCTTTCGCCCCGGACTTCGAGTCTTCACCGCGGTGCAGGTTGATTGATGCAATCACGTCTTCGATCTCCAGGGACTTACCATTAGAGAACTCGACACCTTTTCGTAAATCAAAAGCCCAGGTAGCCGCGTCTTTGCTGGGCTCCCAGTTTTCGGCCAAACCGCCTTCCAGTGAGTTGTCTCCCGCGACCGTCATCAAGTTATCGCGCGTCGAGAAACCCACGGTAAGCATGAATGTGTCGGTGAAACTCTGAGGGTCGAGCGAATCTATCGTATTGGCGCCGCCGACACCCGCCGTGAGGTGACCGCCCTTCTTCGAGGTGGCCGCCGCGGCACTGTTCCAGATGGCGGTCGCACCAGTCAGGGAAATCCCAGGGCGGTAGCATTCAGCAGGAAGTCCCTGCGACTTATTCTTCCCGCTTTCGCTAACTTCTCAAGTGTCTCGCTCATTTGTCTATACCCTCAGGTTGATTAATTTCGTAAGGTAGCGACTCGATGCATCTGCAGCCTGTTCGCCAACAATCACGTCTTTAACCTCGTGGTTAATTTCTTATTTTGGTCGATATGAGATGTTTATTGTATACACAGTGATTCTAATCGTCAATATCAACGAGCTACTACCGCCTAATTCAAATAACCTGCCTTCTCAAGGAAAAATTAAATTATCAATAAATTCAATTATTTAAAAAATATTTAAGCTTTAGTAAATAAAATTTCAAGA
>JAOTUD010000315.1 GCA_029864065.1 Gammaproteobacteria bacterium
TTTACTATCAGCAAATTTCATCAAGCGGAAACCTGGAGCCGGCTACCCCGCAGGATACGGCGCGCGAACAGGAATTCGGCATTACCGACAGCGTCAAGATTCTAGTGGAGCAATCGGATCCGCAAACGCATACGGTGGACAAGATACTCACCGACGGCATCCACGACATCACCAACACGCTGACCGGCGAGTACAGCATCAATCAAATCATGCAAATGATCCTGGAGACGATCTACCGGGCGCTCGGCGGTTCGCGCGTCCTGTTGTGCCTGAAGGACAGGCAATCCGCCACCATGCGCGCTCGTTTCGGGTACGGTGACGGGATCGAA
Source organism: Gammaproteobacteria bacterium (assembly GCA_029864065.1). GTDB lineage: Bacteria > Pseudomonadota > Gammaproteobacteria. The sequence continues at coordinate 330 of JAOTUD010000315.1, forward strand.
GACATTATCGAACACTTCGCCATCCCGCTGCATGCGCCGTCCGACGTATTTCAGGTCGCCTTTGACAAGAATGTCGATATCCGCATCGAAAATACCCGCGACGAGAAAATTCGCGCGCGCATACCGGCCTGGTATCACCAGCACATCGGCGCGCGGGCCTTTACCATCTTCCCGATCATCATCAAGCAGGCGCCGATCGCTTTGATCTACATCGATAGCGTCAACGACGACGGTGTTGAAATCAGCGATGACCAGCTAAGCCTGCTGAAGACCCTGCGCAACCAGGCAATCCTCGCGCTCAAGAATCTCGGCTGAATTCGTTCATTGCCGCGCCCGGCTATGGCAGTCGCGGGAATCTGTAGTAGAATTGAGCGTCTTATTTTTCGAAACAGGAACGCATGTCCAGGGTTACCGTTTACAGCACCGCGCACTGCGCGTTTTGCGACAGGGCAAAATCCATGCTGGAAAAATGGAATATCGATTTCGACGAGGTCCGCATCGATCGCGACAGCGCCGCGATGAAGGAATTTGCCAGGGTCACCAACGGTGCACGCACGGTGCCGCAGATCGTGATCGATGGCAACTCCATCGGTGGATTTACCGAGTTGACCGAACTGCACATGGACGGCGAACTCGACGAGCTGATGCAGCCTGACTAGGATTTCACATGCCCAAGCCCAAGAAACCCACGTTCCGCATCCAGTTCCATAACAGCAACCAGATCTACGAGCTCTACGCGCACGCGGTCAGCCAGTCGCAAATGGCGGGCTTTATCGAGATCGGGGAAATCATTTTCGGCGAGCACTCCAAGCTGCTGATCGATCCTGCCGAGGAAAAACTGAAGCGCGAGTTTGCCAACGTAAAAACAACCTATATCCCCCATTTCGCGGTCATTCGCATCGACGAGGTGGAGCAAAGCGGCAAGAATCGTATCCTCGACAACGACGGTTCCAGCGTAACCAATTTTCCGGGGCAGGCAGTCATCCCGCGAAAATCCTGACGCGGTCCCTGCCACCGGCAGCCATGCGTATTTGCGTCGTTATTCCCAGCCATAATCGCAGCGCGACCCTTACGCGCGCGTTGCAATCGGTATACGACCAGTCGTCGCCGGTGGACGAGGTCATCCTCGTCGATGACGGATCCACCGACGCGAGCAGCGACCTGGTCGCGCGGCGGTTTCCCGAGGTCAAAATCCTGCACCAGGCAAACCTCGGCGTCAGCGCGGCGCGCAACCGGGGCATCGCAGCGGCCGGCTGCGAATGGATTGCGCTGCTCGATTCCGACGACAGCTGGTTGCCGCACAAGATACGCGCGGTGCGCGACGCCTGGCGCAAGGCGCCCGAATTCGTGCTGTTTCATTCGGACGAGATCTGGATGCGTAACGGCATACGCGTCAACCCGATGCGTAAACATCGCAAGGACGGCGGCTGGATATTCGAGAAATGCCTGCAGCTGTGCGCAATTTCACCTTCGGCGACGGTAATGCAAAAAACGACCCTGTGCGAACTCGGCATGTTCGATGACACGCTGCCGGCCTGCGAGGACTACGACCTGTGGCTGCGCCTGTGCCATCGTCACCCGGTTTACTACATCGATCAAGCGCTGATCGTCAAGCACGGCGGTCACGCCGACCAGTTGTCGCGGCGCTATCCGGCCATGGATCAGTACCGGCTGCGTGCGCTGCACCGGCTGCTGCTTTCGGGCGATTTACCCGTTGACTACTTCCGCGCGGCGGAATCCGTGTTCCTGCGCAAGCTGGAAATACTGATCAACGGCGCGGAAAAGCATCGTAACCAGGCGCTGATCGACGAATTCGGGCCGCTGCGCGAGGCATGGCGCAGGCACGGCGAGACCCCGGCGTCATGTTGATCTGGGTCGCGGCGCTGCATTGCGAGGCCAGCCCGGTGATCGATTTTTACCGGCTCAAGAAATCCCACCGGGACAAGGCTTTCGATCTGTATCTCGGCGATGATATGGCCTGTATCGTCAGCGGCGTCGGCAAGCTCGCGAGCGCGGCGGCGAGCGCGTGGATCGCGGCGCGTTATCGGGACGAAGCCTCGCTTGCCTGGATCAATATCGGTACCGCCGGCGCAGCGCGTCATGATATCGGGGCAATTTTTCTGATCGACAAGATAGTCGATGCCGAGACCGCCAAAAGTTATTTCCCGGCGCCAACCTCGACCCCGCTGCTGCCCGGCAGCGCCTGCCTGACGCTCGCACAACCGAGCCGCGCTTACCGCGAAGATTGCCTGTTCGATATGGAAGCCTGCGGTTTCATCAGCAGCGCGCTGCGCTTCAGCAGCGCGGAACTGATTCGCTGCATCAAGGTAGTCAGCGACAATCGCCACGCAGAGACCGGCAGGAACCGCGAGCAGGTCAGCGCATTGATACGGCACCACATCGAGTCGATCGAGCGCCAGGCCACCGACCTGCTCGCGCTCGACGACGAGGTGGCGGCGCTCGAGTTCCCTGCCGAATCCTGGCAACGCCTGCTGGCGATGGCGCATTTCACGCAAACACAGCAAAATCGTCTACGGGTGTTGTGGCGCTACCTGTGTAACCGCAACCTCGGCCCGGAGGCGCTGCTGCAGGAACTTTCTACGCGGAAGACGGCAGCGTCGATGATCGAAACGCTGGAACGGATCAGCTACAGCGACAGCGAGACCCTGTAGCCATGGCCAGCTGCATTTACCTGGAATCGCAGGTTCGTCATCATCCGCTGGCGCAAAAAATACTCGAGCGCCTGCGGCGGCTGCCGGTCATCGAAATCGAGCACTTCGGCGAAGTCTTCAATCCGCGCGCGCAGAATTTCCGCTTGCAGAAAAAAAAGCCGGCGATAATTATCGCCAGCAAAACCAAGGGTCACGTCCTCGCGGCGCCCGAGGGCTACGGTCTCGGCGGTGATTACAATTATTATTTCTCGCACATGCTCAACTGCCTCTATGACTGCCGCTACTGCTTTCTGCAGGGCATGTACCGGTCCGCGCACCAGGTTCTATTTGTCAACTACGAGGATTTCGGCGAGCAGATCAGGCAGATAGCCGCAACGCATAGGCAGGAACCGGTGTGGTTTTTCTCCGGCTACGACTGCGACAGCCTGGCTAACGAGCCGCTAACGCGCTTTACCGAGTATTTCATTCCGCTCGTGGCTTCCATAGAAAACGCCTGGATGGAGCTGCGTACCAAGAGTACCCAGGTGCGTTCGATGCTAAGCCGGGAGCCGGTTGCGCGGGTGGTGACCGCGTTCAGCTTCAGCGATCGCTTCAGTCATGACAGCCTCGAGCATGGCGTGCCGTCGATCGCAAAACGTATCGACGCGATGCGCCGCCTGATCGACGCCGGTTGGCCGGTAGGTCTGCGTTTCGATCCGGTGGTCTACCATGAAAACTACGAGCTCGGATTCAGCGAACTACTGGAGCAGGTATTTGCCGAGATCGATGCCGACAGGCTGCATTCGGTAAGCCTGGGCAGCTTTCGCCTGACCCGCGACCACTTCCACAGGGTTTCGAGGCTCTACCCGGACGAACCCCTGTTTGCGCAAAACATGCGGCTCGACAACGGCATCGTCAGTTATCCGCCCGATCGCGAGCGGCAAATGATCGAGTTCTGTGAAGCGCAATTGATGAAATACATTCCAGGTCATACCTACCACCCCTGTGAATGGCATGACTGAAACGAAAACCGTACTGATTACCGGCGCCAGTTCCGGCATCGGCCTCGCCACCGCGCAACGATTGCTCGAGCAGGGTTACCGCGTCATCGGCATCAGCCGCCGCGGACAGGTCGACGAACTCGACCATCCCGGTTTCACCGCGCTGGCGCTCGATCTCGATAACCTCGAACAGGTCGAGCGGCACACCAGGCAATTGCTGAAGACCAACGTCGTCGACTGCTTCGTCCATGCCGCCGGCCAGGGCCTGTTCGGATCGATCGAGCAATTTTCGGTGGTGCAGATCGAGCGCCTGCTGCGCATCAACCTCGCCAGCGCAATGGTCATCTGCCGCAACCTGGTACCCGCATTCAGGCGTCGGGGCAAGGGCCGGATCGTCTTCATCGGTTCCGAATCGGCGCTGGCCGCGGGCCGCAAGGGCGCACTTTATTGCGCTTCCAAGTTCGGGCTGCGGGGATTCTGCCTGTCGTTGCGTGAGGACTGCGCCGGCGCCGGCGTCCA
>JAOTUD010000038.1 GCA_029864065.1 Gammaproteobacteria bacterium
CGCGCCACCCGAGTTGCCGAGATTGATCGACGCGTCGGTCTGGATGAAATCCTCGATCGATTCGATACCGAGCCCTGAACGCCCCAGCGCCGAGACGATACCCGAAGTCACGGTTTGCCCGAGCCCGAACGGGTTGCCGATGGCAACGACAAAATCGCCGACGCGCAGCGCGCTGGAATCCGCCATCGGGATATCCAGCAACCCGTTTGACTCGACCTGGATCACCGCAACGTCGGTATCGGGATCGCGGCCGATGATCTCGGCCTGCATTTCGCGGCCGTCGGTCAGCGTGACGTTGATTTCATAGGCATCCTTGATGACGTGGTAATTGGTCAGGATCAAACCGTTCTCGGCATCGACGATTACCCCGGAACCGAGGCTTGCGGTTTCCTGCACGCGCTCGATACTCGGTATGTCGAAGAAGCGCCGGAACAATGGATCGCGCGGCAGCGGCAGCTCGACGGTGCGGCGTGACTTGCCGCGCGTGGCAATGTTGACCACCGCCGGCGTGGTGCGCTCGAGCATCGGCGCCAGGCTCGGCAGCTGCTGCCCGTCAACTGCGGCCGGCAAGGCCGCCGCCAGCGGTGCGGACAGCAGCGTCAACAAAAGCGCGACCAGCAGTTTTTTCATGCGGGCAATATCAGAACGGACGCGGATTGAAGTCGAACTGCTTCTTCATGTCCTGGTAAAACTTGCGCGCGGCCGCATCGTCGGCGGGCGGCGTCTGGATCATGATTTCGACGAACTGGTCGCCCGGTGGCGTGCCCGGCATGCCTTTTCCCTTGAGGCGCATCTTTTGCCCGGATTGCATGCCGGGTTTTACTTTCAGCTCGACCGATCCGGACAGGGTCGGCACTTTCAGGCTGGTGCCCTCGGCGGCTTCCCACGGCGTGATCGGCAGGCGCAAAATCACGTCGCGATCGTCCAGCCGGAACAGCCGGTGCGGCAGGATATGCATCTCGAGAAACAGGTCGCCGGGTTCGCCGCCATTGGGCGATGCCTGCCCCTGCCGCGCGAGCCGGATTCTCTGACCGTTGTTGACGCCTTTCGGAATATTGATCTTGAGCTTCTTCATTTCCGGCGAACCGGGCGACCTGGCGAACTGGATCGTCTTGGTGCCGCCGTTATAGGCTTCCTCGAGCGTGATATCGAACTTGAGCTGCAGGTCGGCGCCACGGCGCGCGCGCGGACGCTGCCGAAACGGAGAATCGTCGGCTTGCCGGAATCCGCTGCCGAATATGGATTCGAAGAAATCGCTGAAATCGCCGCCGCTGATGCCGCCGGTGCTGTAGCTGCCACCGCGGAAGCCGTCGCCATACCCGGCTTCGTCGAATTGCTGACCGTGCTTCCAGTCGGCGCCGAAACGATCGTAAGCCTGCCGCTTGTCGGCGTCCTTGAGCACTTCGTAGGCTTCGTTGACTTCCTTGAACTTTTCTTCCGCGTTCGCTGCCTTGTTGACATCGGGATGATACTTACGCGCAAGCTTGCGGTAAGCCTTCTTGATATCGCTCGGGTCGGCGCCACGGGAGACGCCCAAAATCTGGTAGTAATCCTGGTATTTCACGAGTCAGACGAAAGAATTGATTCCTTAATAAATAGGTGTTTTGTAAGGTTTTTCAAGACGCCCGGACCTTTTCCCCGGCCTTTTCGAAAGACTTTTCGACGGTCTTTTCGGGCTCACCCTCGGGCTCCAGCGGTTCCGCCAGCAGCTCGAGGCTCTCGCTTTGCAAATCGCTGTGCAGCGGCTCGATCTCGGGAATCGACTTCGTCACCTTGCTCGACATTTCGGCGAAACGCTCGACCTTGCCGCGCAGACCCTGGCGCCCGCTCAGGGCCCTGACCGTCTCGTTGTAATGATTGGTCGCGGCGCCGAGGCTGCCGCCGATACGGGCGAGGCGTTCGGCAACCTTGCGCACCTGGTTGTAGATATCGCCTGCCTTGTCGCCGAGCTCGCGCGCCTCGCGCGTGCTGCGCTCCATCGACCACAGGTTGGCGACGGTGCGCAGAATCGGGATCAGCGTGGTGTGCGACACCATGACGATGCCGCGATCGTAACCATAGGAGAAAAGATCCTTCTCGTACTTGAGCGCCTCGATATAAGCCGGCTCGATCGGCATGAACATCAGCACGAAACTGGGGCTGCGAATGCCGACAAGGTTGGTGTAGTCCTTGCCCTGCAGGTCGTCGATGTGGCGCTTGACCGCCCTGACGTGTGCGGCCAGCGCGAGTTCGAACTGCTCGTCGGTCTCGGCGGCAACGGCGCGGTCGTAGGCCGCCAGCGACACCTTGCTGTCGATGACGATGTGCTTGTTGTCGGGCAGCTTGATCAGGAAATCGGTCTGCTTGCGGCGGCCCTCGGCATCCTGCATCGCGCTTTGCTTGTCGTAGTGGTCGTGCTCCATCAGGCCCGCCATCTGCAGGGTTTTTTCGAGCTGGGTTTCGCCCCAGCTGCCGCGTCTTTGCGAATCGCCCTTGAGCGCATCGGTCAGGTTCTTGGCATCGCTGCCTATTTTCATGCCGACCTCGAGCACCTTCTTGATTTCGCCCTCGAGCGCGGCGTTACCCTTGATCGATTCGCTGTGCACGTCGTTGATACGCTTCTGAAACCCTTCGACCTGCTCGCGGAACGGGCGCAGCAGCGACTCCAGCGAATCCTTGTTGGTCTTGTCGAAGACCCGGGTTTTTTCTTCGAGAACGCGGTTGGCGAGATGCTCGAATTCGAGCTTGAGCTGCTTGCGATTCTCGTCGAACTGCTCGATTTTCTGCGCCACCAGCTCGCGCTCCTTGACCAGGTTCAAGTGCAGGGCCTGGACTTCTTTCTCGGACTCGTGCAGCAGGTTGTGCAGCTCGAACTCGGTCTGGCGCGCGGCCTCGAGGCTAGCCTTCAGTTCACGGTTGGAGACCTGGTACTGGCGCAGACTGTACAGCAGTCCGACCAGCAGCAGGCCCGCGAGGACAGCAACGATCAGGATCAAGTCGGCGTTTTCGATCGCATTCATAGCGTCTTAATTGGAGATTTTCAGAGTCTCAGTCTAACCGAGTTAGTGGCTCATCGCGAGAGCTCGTTTGGCGGTGCCGGACTGCCCCCGTCGTCATTCCGGCCACCGCGCCGGAATCCATTGCGAAACTCGATACCGGTTCGCTCCGATATCCGCCCAGGCGGACTAATTTTCGAGTTGCTACGGGGGTGGATCCCGGGTCAGGCCCGGGATGACGAAATTCCCGTCATTCCGGCCACCGCGCCGGAATCCATTGCGAAACTCGATACCGGTTCGCTCCGATATCCGCCCAGGCGGACTAATTTTCGAGTTGCTACAGGGGTGGATCCCGGGTCAGGCCCGGGATGACGAAATTCCCGTCATTCCGGCCACCGCGCCGGAATCCATTGCGAAACTCGATACCGGTTCGCTCCGATATCCGCCCAGGCGGACTAATTTTCGAGTTGCTACAGGGGTGGATCCCGGGTCAGGCCCGGGATGACGTCGGGAGTCCGGGATGACGGTGGCTTCAGCCCACGGGATTGAGCGGCGCCAGCCCGGCATGTTCGGGTTCGCGCGCGTGTGCGGTCTTCTCGAGCTGCAGGCACAGCTGCAACAGGGCCTCGCCCTTCCAGGACTCATGCGTTCTGGCATAGATGCTCTGGTTGAGGAGCCCGATCTGCGCCTCGAGATCGACGCCGAGGATCGCGCCGAGATCCTGCAGGTTGCCCACCCGGCGCGGCGCGAGCAACGCCCGCCCCCAGGCCAGCAGCGCCTGCCGGGCGCCGGGCGCGTCACCGTCATCACAGGCCTGGCGCAGCTCCCTGCGCACCCGTGCCAACGACGCATGCTCGTGCTGTTGCGCTTGCCGCCAGGGTTCGCGGCGCGCACGCAGCCACCAGTAGATGGCGCTCGCACCCCAGCCGCAGGCCAGCAACAGGCTTAGCCATAGCCAGAAACGACTGGTTTCGGCCGCTGCCGGCGCCGCTGCCGGTTCCGCGGGCGCCGTCGCTACCGGCCCGGGCACGACCGGTTCGATCCGCGACTCGGTCGCGGCCGCCGGATTGACGCTCAGCTCGCGCGCCGGGAGCGTCGCAATTTCCATTTTCCCGGTTTGCAGGTTCCACCAGGGCAGGCTTATTTCGGGCAGGTAGTAGCGTCCCGCGGCGCCCGGAATCAACGCCACCTTTTGCTCGCGCCTGCCGCGAATGCCTTCGTTGCTGCGGCTGTTTTCCAGGCTCGGCTGATCCGGGTACTGCTTGATCCCGTCGATCGCAGGCAGGGCCAGCTCGGGTAGCTGCGCGGCGGTCAACCCGTCGGCAACCAGCATAACGCTGCGCGTCACCGGTTCGCCGGCCACCGGCGCGTCCAGGTCACCCTGCCATTTCTCGCGCAGCTCGAGGCGGTTCGCGGGCAGCCAGTAAGGCGCGGTGAAGTCGGCCGGAATCGGTTCGACGTCGACGAACACCGGCTGCGACCGTAGCCGCCGGATTTCACCGCCCGTCTGGAACGGATCGTAACTCGAGCGTGACGGCAGGCGCACCTCGGCCATCACCGGCGTCACCTCGAGACGGCCGCTTTGCTGCGGAAACAACGCGAATTGTTTTTCCAGCACCAGGTAGGACTTGTCGGCGATGCGCGTCTGGTACTGGCGTACGTCACCCAACGGCTCGACCACGGCATCGATGGCCTCGATCGATACATCGCCGAACTGGTAGGCGGAAATATCGGTCGCGCTCAGCAAGCGCAGGGTCAGGATAACCTGGCTCTGCACGTAGGCCTCGGGCTTGTCGGCGAGCACTTCCAGCACCAGTTGATCATGCGGCACCGACGCCATGGTCGACGGTTTGACCGTGACCTGGAAGGGTTCGCTGCGCTCCTTGCCGAAGCGGATCGCCGGGATCACGAACTCGCCGATCTGCTTCGGCATGAGGTGCAGCGTCCACTTGACGCTGCGCTGGTATTCGCCGTTGATGATGCTGATGCTGCTGCTGCGATTGTTGCCGAGTATCAGGAAATGCTGTTGCAGTACCGAGAAATCCGGATCGCGGTCGGGGTTCTGGTCGAGCGAGAACACCAGCTGAAACGATTCGTTGACCTGCACCGGGTTGCGATCGATGGTCACGTCGACCGCGGCGGCGACCGGCGCAACGCCGGCGAGCGTCAACGTCAGCAGCAGTAATAACGCGACCGGCGATTTCGCATTCACCATGACTGCTCCTCGGCATCGACGCCGCCGCGTTCGCGGTACTGGTACAGAAACTTGCGCCTGAGCAGGCCGCCCGGGTCGTCCGGGATCTTGCGCAGCCACTGCTCGGCGGCCTGCTCGGACATTTGCCGATCGATCCGCGCCAGCTCGTCCGACCCGATCGGTTGCGGGTCGGTAGCGTCGTCCTGCCCGGCGGATTGCGGCTGCGCCGCGTCCTCGTCCGCCTGTCGCTCGGCCTGTTGCGGTTCGGGCTGGCCCTGTTGTTCCTGCCCCTGCGCGTCGGTCTCGCCCTGCCCGCCATTGTCCGGTTGCTGCGACTGCTGTTCGCCTCGGTCGCCCTGCCCCTGCTGCTGTTGTTGCTGCCGGTTGCCCTGCCCCTGCCCCTGCCCCTGCTGTTGCTGTTGCTGTTGCTGTTGCTTCAGAAAATCCTCGATGCGCTCGCGGTTGTAGCGCGCGTCTTCGTGCGCGGGATTTCGTTCGAGCAGCGTATCGTAGGCATCGATCGCATCGTCGAATCGGCCGAGCCGCGCGAGCGCGTTACCGCGGTTGTAAAGCGCATCTTCGTCATCGAGCTGCCGCCAGCCGTCGAGCGCCGCGGCGTAGTCGCCGGCGCGGTAGTTCGCCGAGGCTTTCCACCCGGGATTATCGAACAGCCGCGCCGCCGCCGCGTGCTCGCCCTCGTCGAACAGGCGACTGGCGCGCTGATCGTCGTTCCGCCATAGCGACTGCCAGTCGAAAGCCTGCGCGTCGGGCGGCACGACAAGAATATACAGTGGCAACAGCCAGATCAGCCCGCGCCGAAACGTGAGCGCCGCCAACGGCAACGCCAGCAGCACCAGCCAAGGGCCGAGTTCGCGCCACAGGTCCGTCGATCGATCGGCGAGACGCGCCTCGCGATCGTCGATGCTCGATTCCATCAGGTAAGCCAGGGTATTGATGTCGATGTCGTCCACGCTGATGGTGGCGTAGACCCCGCCCCCGCTGCTGGCGACGCTGCGCAGGTTTTCCTCCTGCATCGCGGCGATCACGATCGCGCCGTCGCGGTCCTTCAGAAAACCGCCGTTGACGAGCGGCACCGGCCCGCCCTCGCGGGTGCCGCTCGCGAGCACCGAAAGCCGATGGCCCGGGTTTTTCGCGTGCAGCGCCTGCAGCTGGTTTACTTCGAGGTCGCTGAAGCCGTCGCTGATCAGCAACACGTCGCCGCGCGCCACCCCGCTGTTCGCAAAAAGCTCGAAGGCGAGCCTGAGCGCGCGGTCGGCGCGCGTGCCCTGCGCCGGCATCAGGCTGGTATCGAGGTCCGGCAGCAGCGCCAGGATGGTGTCGACGTCGGTGGTCAGCGGCGTGACCGTGAAGGCATCCGCGGCATAGACGATGAGCGCCGTCTGCCCTTCTATCCTGAGATTCAGAATATCGGCGATCTTGTGGCGCGCCCGCGCCAGGCGGCTGGGCTTGATGTCGGCTGCATCCATCGACCGCGACAGGTCGAGGGCGATTACCAGCGCCGTCTCCTTGTGGTAAACCGGCCGCGGCAATTTTTCCCAGGTGGGTCCCGCCAGCGCGATAATGACCAGCAGCGCAACGCCGGCAAGTATCCACCGCAGCAGGCTGCGTCGGGTTTCGCCGGTTCCGGTCAGCACGTGCGGCAGCAGGCGCTCGTCGATGACCGCGCGCCAGCTGCCGCTTTCATAACGGCGCCTGATCAGCAGCCACAGCGTCGCGCCGAGCGGTAGCAGCAACAGCAGCCACCACGGCCGCAGGAAATGGAATTGCTCGATCACAGGCGCCCCCGGATACTGGGTGCGACGAGGATCGCCGACAGCAGCAACGCGATCGCCAGCGGCCACATGAACAGCGCGCTGACCGGCCGCAGGTTTTGCTGATCGCGCGGCATGGGCTCGAGCTCGTCGAGCAACTGGTAAATCTGCTCCAGCTGCTCGCTGTCGCGCGCGCGAAAGTAACGCCCGCCGCTGACGCGCGCAATCGCGCGCAGGGTCTTTTCGTCGAGTTGAGCCGACGGGTTGACGCGACGTATGCCGAACCAGGTGGTCTCGATCTGCTCATCGGCGCCGATGCCGATGGTGTATATCTTGAGGCCGCGATCGGCGGCAAGCTGCGCCGCCTTCAACGGCGTGACCTCGCCCGCGGTATTGGCGCCATCGGTCATCAGGATCAGCACACGCGAATTATCCGATTCCAGGTCGAGGCGCTTGATGGCAAGCCCGATGGCGTCGCCGATCGCGGTGCGTTCGCCGGCGAGCCCGATGGCGGACTCGCGCAATAGTCGGTTGACGGTCTTGCTGTCGAAAGTCAGCGGCGCCTGCAGGTAGGCCTGGGTGCCGAACAGGATCAGCCCCAGGCGGTCGCCGCGGCGGCGTTCGATAAACTTGCTGGCGACGCGCTTGGTCGCGGCCAGGCGGTTCACCTGCTCGCCCTCGATCATGAAATCTGCGGTGCGCATGCTGTCGGACAGGTCCACCGCGAGCATCAGGTCGCGGCCGCTGACCGGGATTTCGATCGACTCGCCGAGCCATTGCGGCCGGCTTGCCGCGAGCACCAGCAACAGCCAGGCGAGCCCGCTTAGCCACTGGCGCCAGCGCCGCGGTGTGGTCACGTCACCCGGGGCGGCACCGAGGCGAAAATCGTCGAGCACCGGCACGCGCAGCGACGCCTGTCGCTGCAGCCCTCTCGCCGGCAGCGCAAGGTAAACCAGCAGCGGCAGCGGAATCAACAATAGCGCCAACGGCCATTCAATCTGCAACATGGGCCTCGCTCCGGGGCAGGGATCGAATCCAGCATTCGCTGGCCCGCAGCAGGCTGTCGACATCGCAGTCGCAGTCGGCGCGGTAGCGATCGCGCGCCAGCAGCTGCAATTGTTGCGCGCTGAAACTCTCGAGCGGCGCGAGCTGCTCGAGTTCTGCGATCCAGTCCGCGCCGGTGGTCGCGGCATGCGCCGCGCGGCCGCGGTAGCTGATCACGGTGCGGCGCAGCAGGCGGGCGATGTCATTGACCGCGCGCCGTTCGGGCGCGCCGTTCGCGAACTCCCCGCGAATGCGTTCGAATTCGTCCAGGGTCAGGCGCGACAGCGGCCTGTGCCTGAGCCGCCGCAACAACCACGGCAGCATCAGCGCCAGTGTCAATAGCAGCAGCAGCGTCAACCACCAGCCCGGGGCCGGCGGCCACCAAAGGCTGGCGTCGGGCAGATGGATGTCCCTGAGTTCGAGTTCGTTCATCGGCTCTGCAGCCCCAGCCCGGTTTTCAAGGCGGTCAGCATGTCCTCGTCGGTGGCAATATCGATCAGGAACAGCCCCAGCTCCTGGCACAGCCGCTCGAGCCGATGCTGGTGCTCGTCGTAACGCTCGCGGTAACGTTGCAGCAGGCGCCCGCTGGAGGTGTCGAGATCGAGGCTGTCGACTCCGTCGGTGACGCGGTAAAACCCGCCAGCCGGCAGGCTGCGCTCGAACGGATCGTAGGTATGGATCATGACCACGTCGTTGTGACGCGCGAGCTCGACCAGCTGGCCGCGGCAATTGTCGTCGACAAAGCGGAAATCGCTGAACAGGATCACGAGGCTGCCCGGGCGCGTGACCTGGCGCAGACGCATCAGCGCCCTGAGCCCGGTGTTGGCGTCGGCCGGGTCCGTTTGCTGGCGCAGCCAGGCCGGGTGGGCGTCCAGCTGCTGGATGAAATGCAACACGGTGCGCTTGCCGCGCGCCGGACGAAACTCGCTGTGCTGCTGCTCGGAAAAGACCAGGTAACCGAGGCGATCGCCATGCTGAACGCTGCTCCACGCCAGCAGCGCGGCCAGCTTCGACGCCAGCACCGCCTTGAAGCAGCACTGCGTGCCGAAAAACATCGAGCGCGACAGGTCGAGCCACAGCAATACCGGGCGTTCGCGTTCCTCGCGGTATACCTTGGTATGGGTCAGCCCGCTGCGCGCGGTGACGCGCCAGTCGATGGCGCGGATATCGTCGCCCGGCTGGTAAGGACGCGATTCGTGGTATTCCATGCCGCGACCGCGAAACGCCGATAAATGGCCGCCGGCCATCTGCGCCTTGACCGAGTTCGAAATCAGCGGCAGGCTGCGTGCTTCGCGGTTCAGGCCGATCAGCGTCGACTGTTTGACCTTGACTATGTCGTCGCTCGTTTCCACGACTGTCCCCTAAGGCACGGCGACCCGGTCGAGAATCGCTTCGATACAGCTGTCCGCGGTCTTGCCCTCGGCCTCGGCCTCGAAGCTCAGGATGATGCGATGGCGCAGCACGTCGGGCGCGATCAGCTGGATATCCTCCGGCACCACGAAATCGCGATTGTCGAGCCAGGCGTAGGCGCGCGCGCAGCGGTCCAGCGCCATGGTCGCGCGCGGGCTGGCGCCGTGCTGGATCCAGCCGGCGAGTTCTTCGCCGTAGCGGCTGGCGCTGCGCGTGGCGAGCACGATTTCGATAATGTAATCCTCGAGGCTGTCGTCGAGATGGATGTCGAGCACCGCGTCGCGGGCGTCGAGCAGGCTTTGCTGACTGATCGCCGCGCTCTTTGCCGGCTGCGAATCGTACTGCGAGCGCGCTTCCTTTCGCGTCAACGCGAGAATCTTCTTCTCATCCGCGCCCGACGGATGATCGACGCGCACGTGCATCAGGAAGCGGTCGAGCTGCGCTTCCGGCAGCGGGTAGGTGCCTTCCTGCTCGAGCGGATTCTGGGTGGCCATGACCAGGAAGATCTTCGGCAAGGGGTAGGTTTCGCTGCCGACCGTGATCTGGCGCTCGGCCATCGCTTCGAGCAGCGCCGACTGCACCTTGGCCGGCGCGCGGTTGATCTCGTCAGCGAGAATCAGGTTGTGGAACAGCGGGCCGCGCTGGAATACGAAGCTGCCGTCCTGCGGGCGGTAGATTTCGGTGCCGGTCAAGTCGGCGGGCAGCAGGTCCGGGGTAAACTGGACGCGGTGAAAGTCACCCTCGATGCCGTCGGCCAGCACCTTGATCGCACGCGTCTTGGCAAGCCCCGGTGCGCCTTCGACCAGCAGGTGCCCGTCAGCGAGGATCGCGATCAGCAGGCGCTCGATGAGCCCCTGCTGGCCGATGATCTTGGCGCTCACCGCCTGCTTTAGATTCAATATTTCCTGTTGTGACAAGTGTTAACCTCTCAACCCGGGTGAAATGTTTGACGTGCGCTTCGTGCGCAGATTAGAGTTCCACGGGGGCGGAAAGTTTACCCGATTCGGCCTTGTTTAAGGAAGTAAATGGCCGCTCTTGATCCAGGTGACGGTATCTTCGACGACGTAGCGGCAGTGCTCGCTGTTGTGGGGATTGCGCAGCCAGGTACCGGCCGGGTATTCGCCGTATTCGTCGCATAACGTGCCCGACAGCACGAATACTTCCTCACCGCCGAAATGCTGCTGCGGCTCGTAGCGGGTACCGGCGGGCCACTTGTAAAGTGCAACCATCTCGGTTTCGAAGTAATAAAGCGGCATGACCTTGACGCCGCATTCGCCCGGCAGCCAGGCGATCGCATTGGTGTCGATACGCAGGCTGACGTCGTCGGCGGGGTCGAACTGGTCGAGCTTGACCAGTAGCTCGCAGCCCGGTTCGCTGAAAGGCGAATGCTTCGAACCGGGAGGATTACGCAGATAAGTGCCCGCGGGATAATCGCCGTGTTCGTCGGAAAAGACCCCGTCGAGCACCAGGATTTCCTCGCCCCGCGGGTGCGGGTGCGACGAGAAATGCGAATTGGTGTCGTAGCGCACGACGCTGGTGGTATGGCCGTGCTCGGCGGCTTCGCGCGCCAGCGGTTTGCGCCATACGCCCTGCATCGGGCTCGCTTCCCATTCCATCTCGGCGGTGTTTATCACCACCGGTTTGTCGAATTGCATGTTCAGCATGATCGAAAATCTACAAAGTCCACGGCGTCGATTCAGTCGACGAATTCACAGTTTAGTAAATTGCATAGATTTTGAATTGGAACCCGGTGTGGAAATTTCAATCTGCGAGTAGAGTACAGGCGTGTTTCTCGCGGGGACGGCGGGGACAGCAGGGGCCGCGGGGAAAGGCAAGCGGTTCTCGCAGCGGCGCGGAGAGTACAGAAGAACGGCGGGGATTTCGGGTAATGCCATCGTGACGGCGGCTGCGCATCCCGTCCTGGCCGGCATCTTTTCTTGCGCGGACGGCGGGCAAAAAAAAGCAGCCTAACGGCTGCTTCAAGTTCGGGTTCAGAAACTGCCTAAACCCTGGTGCGTCTGCTCACGCCGATGAAACCAAGAA
>JAOTUD010000163.1 GCA_029864065.1 Gammaproteobacteria bacterium
GCGCTGAGCCGAACAACCATACCGCGGACGGTAAGGGCACCGGAGAAACGTTTAACGTTGCCGTTAAATATTCGGGGGTGTTGGAGCCATGCCTGGGTTTACCACGCTTGTGTTCAATATAGTAGTCATCTGGATATACATATTTTGATCCAAATCCGAGCTGGATCAGGAATCCGCCATCGGCGTCGATACCGGTATTGACTGCGCCCAGCAGCCCCAGGGAAATCAGATCGAGCTCCCAGACTACCGGATCGTCATCGGGGTCATCCAGTACTCCAGGAGTCGTGCTGGCCCCGGCGAAAACGCCACTGGTCAGCTGGCCGGCCATCGTTATCGTCGAGCCTACCGGGACGTATGCATCGGTGACGGTATCCCAGTAGGACAGGGAGAGCGATTCGAAGAATCCCTTCGGGTCATTGACGGGGCTCAGGTCGAGATCGTCGAAATCCAGTATCAGGTTTCCCGAAACCATGTTACCGGACTGCCCACTCAGGTCGAAGAAAATGCTCATATCCAACGCTTCGGCATTGCTGTAACCGAAACCGGTTCCCGAGTCGCTACAAGTCCCGACACCGCTGCCGCAGAAAGGGCTCGGCGTAGTACCGGTGTCGCCATAGGTACCAACGTAGGTACTGGTTAAGCTGTTATCCCTGAGCGGAATGAAGTACGTAACCTCGCCATTGGAATCGATAATTCCGGCATCTGTAGTGGTGTCGCTTATATTCAGCACGGTGCGCCCGGTCGAACTCACAGATACGGCGGAAGCTGGAGCCACCCATACGAACAAAAATAGCGGCAAACAGACGTTGATAGCTTGCAGTGTTTTCTTCATTGGTCGATTTACGATGGCTCTATTCAGAAATACAGTGTTATCAATTTTGCAGCATCAGATTGATCCTCGAATCACCCAAACGGGGTAAATTTACCTAAAAACAAGGGATTAGCTCGAATCTGCGAAATAGTTACGGGGCTGGGATACGCGGCCATTTAACGGGCGGCTAGACGCGGGTACGCCTGCTCACCCCGATAAACCCGATCGGCGCGCTGCCGAACAGCCAGAACGCGGCGGGCAGCGGCACCGGCGCAATATCCCCGTAAACGACGACCTCGTCATTGGCGCAGGACATGGTCAGGTAGGTAATGATGCGCCCCCCGGTTTGTTCGTCAAACAGGGACATCAGGCCCAGATCGAAGGAGCCTTCGAGGACTATTCGTCGTCTCGACTACCCGGATTAACGGCCGCCGAGTATTTCCCGGTAAACTCCTTAGAACCGGTTTTCTCGTCGTTCATGCGAAAGGTGTCCGCGTGATGTCCGTCCAGGCCCCCCGCCTCGCGACCATAAATATCGACCGCCTCCCAGGTTCCTCCGCTCACCACTTCGAATTTGAACTCGTTGTTGACAGCATCGATTCCGAGAATCCGGATCGCGTATTCCCAGCTCGACGACAGGCTCCCGTTCACGGTGGGATCTTCGAAGCTGGCGCCGAGGTCTTCGACGTTGATGGCAATATCACCCAGGTACAGGTTAGCGTTCGGATGAATTCCCGAGCCATCGTTCTTGTGCGGAATGACGTTACCGAGGTGCGGGCTCGACAGGATGCTGCCGCCACCGACGCCAAACTGGAACCGATTCCCGACTATATCGAAACCGAGAAAATTCAGGTCGTAGCGTTCACCGCCGCTGCCGTCGTCATACTCCTGATTGTTGTTGTGGTTATGCGTTTTCCATTTCGAATTGGGTCCTGCGTCGGAGTTCCACGTGAAGTCGCTGCCACCGATGTTAATGAGACCATCGGTTATTTTCGCCGCGAATGCCGGGGCAGCGGCAGGCGCGAGTAAAATGAAAACGAGGAATGCTTTTACGCCACTGGTTCTTTTACGCCACTGGTTGTTGACCGCATCGCTTTATTGTTCCAGTTTAACAAGTACCAAGATGCGGCGGAGCTTGGGGTCCGGTAACGGAATGCGAATTACCCAAATGGGTTTAATCAACTACGATACGGCTGTTTAGCGAAATATTTCGATGCCGGAATGTGACGCGGTCCACGCTTTGATTGCCACGCGCAAACGGCATTTCCGGATGGACATGAAATTCGTTCACGCAGAACATTTGTCATACCACGGCGCGACCGCGGTATCCAGCTAGACCTGGAATAACCAGCCCGCCCTGGATGCCGGCTCAGTGGCCGGCATGACGGTTTCAGGTATTTGCTCCGCGCTCTCCGCGACTCTGCGAGAAACTCTATCCTCTCCCCGCGCCCACTGCTGTCCCCGCCGTCCCCGTGAGATAAAGATAGCGGAATAAACAGGGGTAGCAGGAGCTAGAGGGCCTGGGCGAGCGCCTCGAGGCTGTCGCGCGCGTCGCCGAACAGCATGCGCGTGTTTTCCTTGACGAATAGCGGATTGTCAACCCCTGCATAGCCGGCGGCCATGCCGCGCTTCAGCACCACCGTGGTATGACCCTTCCAGACCTCGAGCACCGGCATGCCGGCGATCGGGCTGTCGGCGTCTTCCTGGGCCAGCGGGTTCACGGTGTCGTTGGCGCCGACCACGATCGTAACGTCGATATTGGGGAAATCGTCGTTGATTTCATCCATTTCGAAGACGATGTCGTAGGGCACCTTGGCTTCCGCCAGCAGCACGTTCATGTGACCGGGCATGCGGCCCGCAACCGGATGGATACCGAAACGCACGTTGACGCCTTTCTTGATCAGGGTCCTGGTGATATCGGCGATCGCATGCTGCGCCTGCGCGGTCGCCATGCCGTAACCGGGCACCACCATGACCTCCCTGGCGGTGTTTAACAGTTGCGCCATGGTCGGTATATCGATGGTTTGCACTTCGCCCTCGTAGGTGGTGCCGGCTGAGGCCGAGCCGCCTGCGGTACCGAAACCGCCGGCGATAACGCTGATGAAATGCCGGTTCATCGCACGGCACATGATGTAGCTGAGGATCGCGCCGCTGCTGCCCACCAGTGCGCCGGTCACGATCAGTAAATCGTTCGACAGCATGAATCCGGTCGCGGCAGCGGCCCAGCCGGAATAGCTGTTCAACATCGAGATTACCACCGGCATGTCGGCGCCGCCGATCGCGGCCACCATGTGAATACCGAACAGCAGCGCGATCACGGTCATCGCCAGCAGCAGCATTGTGGCCTGGTCATGGTCCGTGGCACCGACAAACTTGACCGCGATCACGATCACGGCGATGAACATTGCCAGGTTCAACCAGTGGCGCGCCGGCAGCAGCATAGGCTGGCCGCCGATGACGCCGCTGAGTTTGCCATAGGCGATTACCGAGCCGGTAAAGGTTAGCGCACCGATGGCGATACCAACGTAGACCTCGATGTCATGGATGGTCTTTTCGGTCCCGCTAAAAACGATCGTCGGGTCCAGGAAATTGGCGAATCCGATCAGCACCGCGGCAAGACCGACCAGGCTGTGCAGGATCGCGACCAGCTCGGGCATTTGCGTCATCTGCACCCGGCGCGACAGGATGAAGCCGATCACGCCGCCGGCGATCATGAGGGCGATCAGTAATTCAAAATGGCGGGTGACGAACGCGGCGAAGGTTACCGCCACCGCGATCGCCATGCCGATGATGCCGAACAGGTTGCCGCGGCGCGCGGTTTCGTTGTTACTCAGTCCGCCGAGCGCGAGAATGAACAGCGCCGCTGCGCCGAGGTATGAAACGGTAATCAGGCTGGGTGACATCGTTCGTTACCCCCTGAACATCTGCAACATGCGTTGCGTGACCGAAAATCCGCCGACGATGTTGATACAGGTTATGAATGCCGCGATTCCGGCAAGAATAAAAATCAGCGTACTGGTGCTCGATATCTGCGTCAGCGCACCGAGCACGATGATGCTGCTGATCGCGTTGGTCACGCTCATCAACGGCGTGTGCAAGCTCGGGCTGACGTTCCAGATCACCATGTAGCCGATAAAGCAGGACAACACGAATACCGTGAAATGCGCCATGAAGGACGGTGGCGCCACCTGCCCCAGGCCGAACAGCGCGAGCCCGGCCAGGATCACCGGGAACCACGCGCTCTTCACAAAGCGGGCGATTTCGGATGATCCTTTCGCGGCGGCGGACGCCCTTTTCGCATCGTCCTTGACCTCGATTTGCTGCCCCCCGAAACTCGGCTTGCGCTCAGCGCCGACCGCGATCGTCGGTGGCGGCCAGGTGATTTCACCGCTGTTGACCACGGTGGCGCCGCGGATCACGTCATCTTCCATGTCGATGACGATATTGCCGTCATTTTCCGGGTTCATCTCCATGATCAGGTTGTAGATGTTGGTCGCGTACAACTGGCTGGCCTGGGGCGCAAGCCGGCTCGGCAAATCGGTGTAGCCGACAATATACACACCCTGACTTTCGACGACCTTGCCCGGTTCCGTGGCCTCGCAGTTACCACCCTGCTCCGCCGCAAGGTCCACGATAACGCTGCCTCTACGCATGGTCTTGACCATGCCATTGGTAATCAGCTTCGGTGCCGGTTTGCCCGGGATCAGCGCGGTCGTGATGATGATATCAACCTCGTAGGCCTGGCGTGCAAACAGCGCCATTTCGGCCTCGATAAATTCCTCGCTCATGACCTTGGCGTAGCCGCCCTCGCCGGTGCCGTCTTCCTCGAACTCGAGTTCGAGAAATTCGGCGTCCATGCTCTGGATCTGGTCCTTTACCTCGGGACGGGTATCGAAGGCGCGCACGATCGCGCCCAGTGACCTGGCGGTGCCGATGGCGGCCAGACCCGCGACGCCGGCGCCGATGACCAGCACCTTGGCCGGATCGACCTTGCCGGCGGCCGTAATCTGGCCCGCGAAGAAGCGCCCAAACAGGTTCGATGCCTCGATGACCGCGCGGTAACCGCCGATATTCGCCATCGAACTCAGGGCATCGAGTTTTTGTGCCCGGGAAATTCGCGGGATACTGTCCATCGCCAGCGCGGTAAGCTTGCCCCCGGCAAGTTTCTGCAGCAGTTCCTGGTTTTGCGCCGGCCACAGGAAGCTGATCAGGCAGGCGCCCTCGGACATCAGTTCGATCTCGTGTCGACCAAGCTTCGGGTTGTGTTCCGGTGGGCGCACCTTGATGACTAAGTCGGCCGACCAGGTCTGGGCTGTATCTTTGGCAATCGTCGCACCCGCCTCGAGAAATACGTCATCGTTGAAACTCGCGGCGGTGCCTGCGCCCGGTTCGACGACTACGTCGAATCCGGCGTCAACCAGCTTTTTGACGACCTCGGGCGACGCGGCAACACGCTTTTCCCCGGGATGAATTTCTGCGGGTATCCCAATAATCATTTAAAATAACCCCTGTTATTATGTAGCGCCTGCCGGCGGACTGGAATCGGTAGGCGCGAAATATACTCGATTCCAGCCGTGTTTTATACCCGGCTTAATTCGTACTGACACCTGTGCCGGGGCAGCACGGATCAACGGTTACCGTGGACAGCCCTCCGCTATGGGTGCATCATTCGGCGGCAACTTCCTTTCGCCGGTTAGCGGGTTTTTCGATTCCAATCATGCTTTTTTTAGATTCCATCCTGCAAAAGGCGCGCGCGCATCGGCAGACCATCGTACTCGCCGAAGGCGAAGATGCGCGCGTTATCGAGGCCGCGCACCGCGCCCACGATAACGGCATCGCCAATTGCATACTGGTCGGCAATGCCTCCGCAATTCGGCGCAAGGCAGAAACGTCAGGACATGATTTGACCGACATTAGAATCGAAGACCCGAGCGCCTCGCAATACCACCAAAGGTATAGTAAAGAATTGTGGCACCTGCGCAAGCACAAGGGCATGACGCTCGAGCAGGCGCAGCAGCAGGCGCTTGACCCGCTTTGTTTCGCCGACCTGATGCTACGCGCCAACCATGCCGACGGCGCCATCGCCGGGGCCGTCTACACCACCGGCGACAGGGTTCGATCGGCGCTGCAGATCGTCGGCGTGATGCCCGGATTCAACTCGGTATCGAGTTTCATGCTGATGCTGTTCGAAGCCGAGCATCACAATCCGAAACAGGCGATGATATTCGCCGATTGCGGGCTGATCGTCGATCCCGACGCCGGACAACTCGCGGAAATCGCGATCGCGGCGGCGAACTCGGCGCGCCAGCTAATCGACGACGAGCCGCGCGTGGCGATGCTTTCGTTTTCCACCGACGGCAGCGCCAACCATCCACGGGTGGAAAAGGTGCGCGTGGCGACCAGGCTGGCGCGCCAGCAAATGCCGGGCACGGCGGTCGAGGGAGAGGTTCAGCTCGACGCCGCGATCGTGCCGGCAATCGCGGCGAGAAAAATCGCG
The DNA here is from genome assembly GCA_029864065.1 of Gammaproteobacteria bacterium. Taxonomy (GTDB): domain Bacteria; phylum Pseudomonadota; class Gammaproteobacteria. The sequence goes on from JAOTUD010000163.1 coordinate 6,309, forward strand.
GATTCGCGCATCGGGGGCCGCGCCAACGTGCTGGTGTTTCCCGATCTCGATTCCGGCAACATCGGCTACAAGCTGACCCAGCGGTTCGGCGGTGCGACCGCGATCGGCCCGGTGCTGCAGGGTCTCAACCGCCCGGCCAACGATTTGTCGCGCGGCTGCAACAGCGATGACGTCTATTACCTGATCGCGCTGACCGCGGTGCAGTCCAGGGGATAAGCGAGGCCCTCCGGCGTCCTTCCGCCAGGGATGCAGCAGAAATTCGGTGCCTCGTGCCGGCGTCGTGTTACAGGAATCTCGTCGGGCAGGCCTGCTCTGTAAAAACTCGAGATACGGGTAAACCCGACAAGGGCCACCGGGGATTTAAGCGATTGCGTCCGGCAGTTCGAATTGCTCGACCAGGGCCCTGGCTTC
>JAOTUD010000316.1 GCA_029864065.1 Gammaproteobacteria bacterium
GATCCCGCCCATGAACGCGCCCTGCAGGCTTATGGTAATCATCTCGGTGTCGCGTTTCAGCTGGTCGATGATGCGCTCGATTATTCCGCCGAGAGCGACGAACTCGGCAAGAACGTCGGCGACGATCTCGCCGAGGGCAAGCCGACGCTGCCCCTGATCCGCGCCATGGAGACCGGCAACGAGGCCCAGCGCAACCTGATCCGCGAATCGATCGAGAGCGGCCATGCCGAGCGTTTCGAGGATATCAACCGGGCGATCGTCGAGACCGGTGCGTTGCAGTACACGATCGATCAGGCGCAGATGCAGGCCGAGCAGGCGAAACAGAGCATTGCCGCTTTGCACGACAGCGAGTATAAACAGGCCTTGCTGTTTCTTGCCGACTACGCGGTCGAGAGACGCTACTAGGCAGCCGTCGTTAATTCCGGTTTTTGCAGCGATGCACCCAGCGCCATGCTAATGTCGAGGCACATATCGGTTTGATTCAGGGTGTAGAAATGGAAACTGTCGACCCCTTCGCGAATAAGCCGCTCGCACAGCTCAACGGCAAGTTCCAGCGCCAGTCGGTATTGCGCCTCGGGATCGTTATTAACCGCGGCAAATAATTTGTCGTAGCTCCCCGGAACCGTGGCCCCACAACGCTCGCTGAATAGCCTGACCCTGTCCAGATCATGGACCGGTAATATGCCCGGGATGATCGGTTTGTCGATACCGATACGTTGCGCACGGTCGCGAAATCGCAAAAAGCAATCGGCGTCGAAAAAGTATTGCGTGATCGCGCGTTGCGCGCCTGCGTCGAGCTTGCGCCGCAGATGCCGCATATCGGCCGAGGCGCTGCGGGCCTCGGGGTGAACCTCGGGGTAGGCGGCCACGCTGACGTCGATGTCACCGAACCCGACCAACGACTCGATCAATTCAACCACCGACCCGTAACCCGAGATTGACGTCGTTTCCGAACTAGCCGCGTCACCGCGTAACGCAACAATTCGGCGTATGCCGGCATCATAAAATTGACGAACCACGTCATCGATCTGCACCCTGGTGGCACCGCTGCAGGTCAGGTGCGCGGCAACCGCAACCGGTGAATCGCGATGCATCGCGATCGCGTTTTCGATGCTCACTTCCTGCGCGCTCCCGAGGGCGCCGTAGGTCATCGAAAAAAACGAGGGTCTCAGGCGCTCGAGCTGCCCTACCGAACGCCACAGGCGCCGTTGCATCCGCTCACTCCGCGGTGGAAAAAATTCGTAGGAAAAACGGGTATTATTTTTCGAGTTCATCATGTGTCGCCGCATTATTTAGGTGCCTGAAGTGCAGGATTGAACGCATGCAGCTTTTGCCGTTGCCGCGCTTGCCAGAATTTTACCGTGAGCGGATCGCCCACCAGCTGCTCGATTACCTGTTCATAGTCGAGGCCGGCTGATTCGAAACACTGCCGAATTTCGCTGTCGGTAAAACCCAGTCGATAATGCTGGTATTCACTACGCAGTTTTTCTTCCGTATGGGAGCCGAAATCGATTACCACCAGCCTGCCACCTCGGCGCAACACCCTGGCAACTTCACGGATTACCTCCAGCGGATCATCGCTGTAGTGCAAGACCATGTGCAGCACGGCCAGGTCGACGCTGGCGTCTTCTACCGGCAGCTGATACATGTCACCCTTGCGCACGTGAATATTCGAGTAGCCACCTCGCTCGATATTGCTGCGCGCCACGGTCAGCATGTCGTTGCTGAGGTCGATACCGACGCCGCGACCCACGCGCGGCGCCAGTATTTCGAGAATGCGACCAGTACCGGTACCAATATCGAGCAGCTCGTCTACCGGGTCGGTGCCGATAATTTCGAGTAGCTTTGCTTCGACCTGCCGTTGCGGCACATAGAGTGAACGGATCGAATCCCAGGATTCCGCGACCGTCTGGAAATAATCCTGGGCCTGTTTGGCGCGCGCGTCGCGCACCTGTTGCAGGCGCGAAAAATCACGGTTGAGACCCGTGTCCGATTCAGGGATCAGCGCCACCAGCGCCTGCGCCAGCCCGGAGACCACGGTGTCGTCGGGCACCCGGAAAAACACCTGCGCACCCTCGGGCAAGCGCTCCAGCAGGCCCGCTTCGACCATGACCTTTAGATGGCGCGACACCCGCGGCTGGCTCTGCCCCAGAATTTTCACAAGTTCCGAAACGCTGAGTTCTCCTCGCGCGCACAATGCCAGGATGCGCAGGCGCGTATGCTCACCCGCGGCGCGCAGGCCAACCAGTAAACTATCCAGGGTTTGCATTTTGCTTCAATAATGATATAAACATATCTTTATATGCTATTTACAATTCGAAAAAAGTCAAATGCAAAATAATTCTATCGATGCCGCACTGAAGCGGCGCATCCTGCTGCTCGACGGTGCGATGGGCACGATGATCCAGGCACATGGGCTAACCGAGCGGGATTACCGAGGCGATCGTTTCGGGGACTGGCCGGTCGAGTTGCGCGGCAACAACGACCTGCTGTCGCTAACGCAACCGGATATTATTCGCGGCATCCACGAAACCTACCTCGAGGCCGGCGCCGATATCATCGAAACCAATAGCTTTAATTCCACGACAATCGCGCTTGCCGATTACCGGATGGAATCCCTGGCCGCGGAACTCAACGAAACCTCGGCGCGGCTGGCGCGCGCCGCCGTCGATCGCTTCAATGTATTGACGCCGCAGCAGCCACGCTGGGTGGCGGGCGTGCTCGGACCCACCAACCGCACCGCAAGCCTGTCGCCCGAAGTGAACGACCCGGGGTATCGCAACGTCGATTTCGAACAACTGGCTTGCGCCTACTCCGAATCGGCGATGGCCCTGATGCGCGGCGGCGTCGACCTGCTGCTGATCGAAACCGTATTCGATACGCTGAATGCGCGCGCCGCCATATTTGCAATCGAAACCCTGTTCGACAGCCTCGGCAGGCGTTTACCGCTGATCATTTCCGGCACGATTACCGACGCCTCTGGCCGCACCCTGTCGGGACAAACCTGCGAAGCTTTCTGGCATTCGATACGCCATGCCAGGCCGCTCGCGGTAGGACTGAATTGCGCGCTCGGACCCGCCGAACTGCGCCAGCACATCGACAGGCTCTCGACAATCGCCGACTGTTATACCAGCGCGCATCCAAACGCCGGGCTGCCCAACGAATTCGGTGGCTATGACGAAAGCGCCGACGACATGGCCGCACATATCGGCGAATGGGCTGAATCCGGGCTGGTCAATATCGTCGGTGGCTGCTGCGGAACTACCCCCGAACACATCCGCGCGATGCGCGACGCGATCGACGCCGCCGCCCCGCGCCAGCCGCCAGTGGGCGTTCCCGCATGCCGCCTGTCCGGACTCGAAGCTTTCACCATCGGCGCCGACGCGCTCTTCGTCAATGTCGGCGAGCGTTGCAATGTCACTGGTTCGGCCCAGTTCAAGCGGCTGATTATCGAGCGCGACTTCGAAGCGGCGCTGAACGTGGCGCGACAGCAGGTCGATAACGGTGCGCAAATCATCGATATAAACATGGATGAAGGCCTGCTCGATTCGGTCGAGGCGATGCGTTATTTTCTGAACCTGATCGCCGCCGAACCCGACATTTCACGGGTACCTATCATGATCGATTCGTCGCGCTGGGAAGTCATCGAAGCCGGCTTACGATGCGTGCAGGGAAAATCGGTCGTCAATTCGATCAGTCTCAAGGCCGGAGAAACCGAATTCCTGCGCCAGGCGCGACTTTGCCAGCGCTACGGCGCAGCAGTGGTGGTCATGGCGTTCGACGAACAGGGCCAGGCCGACAACGTCGAGCGCCGGGTCGAAATTTGCTCACGCGCCTATCGCCTGCTCGTTGACGAACTCGGCTTTGAGCCGGAAGACGTTATTTTCGATCCCAATATTTTCGCGATCGCGACCGGCATGCCGGAACACAATCACTTCGGCCTCGCCTTCATCGAGGCGACCCGCGAAATCAAGCAGCAGCTGCCTGGCACGCTGGTCTCGGGCGGCCTGTCGAATGTCTCGTTTTCGTTTCGTGGCAACAACCCGGTGCGCGAGGCCATCCACGCGGTGTTTCTTTACCACGCGATCCAGGCCGGCATGGACATGGGTATCGTCAACGCCGGGCAACTGGCGATTTACGCCGACATCCCCGTTACACTGCGCGATGCGGTCGAGGATGTCGTGCTGAATCGCGATGCCAACGCCACCGAACGCCTGCTCGCAATTGCCGAGAGTTACCGCGAACAGGGCACGGAAAGCCAGGCGGCGCTTGCCGAATGGCGCGACTGGCCTGTCGATGAGCGCCTGCAGCACGCGCTGGTCAAGGGTATTGCCGACCATATCCTGGAGGACACCGCCGAGGCGCTGCAGCAGGTGGAATCGCCGCTACAGGTGATCGAAGGTCCGCTGATGGACGGCATGAATATCGTCGGCGACCTGTTCGGCGCGGGCAAAATGTTCCTGCCGCAGGTAGTCAAGT
>JAOTUD010000317.1 GCA_029864065.1 Gammaproteobacteria bacterium
GTTGATCACGGTCGGCTTCCACTGGATGAAAACCGGATCCTTCAGCGCCAGCGTCGCGCCACCGAATATCAGCAGCAGGGCCAGCGTGATAAGCGGCATCTTTTCGACTTTTTTGACGATGATCGCGGCCGCCACGACCTGCACCAAAGTGACCAGGATCGCCGCCAGCGTGGCCAGGTAAATCGCGTCGCTGGATTCCCCGGGCGTTAGCTGCATCAATGGCACCCAGGAATTGATACCGAGGATTAGTTCATCCGGCAAGTCCAGGTAAAACTTGTACAGGATGAAAAAAAGCAGTATCGGGAAAAAATCGAAAAGTTGTTTCATGCGGCCGGGGGTCTCGTCAAAGCAAGCCGGATTTTACCCTAATACAACCGGCCTGGGTGATTAAAATATATTGGAACCCGCATAAAAAAAAGGCCCCGTAACCGGGGCCTTTTAATGGAATTAACTTGCTATAAAAGCCAGGTATTAATCCCAGGAGTACTTGATGATGTATTCGAGCGAAGTATCGTCGTCCGAACCATCGTCTGCATCACTGGTAACGTACTCAAACCATGACGTGGTCTGCCGTCCGATCGGAAGGGTGTAACCGAGAGTCATATCGGTAGGCTCGGGACCAGCGTCGGGCGAAAGGGAGGCATAGATAAAATAAAACTGGCCAAAGGCAGCAGAGATTTCAGTGGAGTCCGCTTCGGCACCGTTGAGGTCCCAGTTCTGCAGCGAAAGTGCGAGGTATACGTCGCTGAAGGTTCCTGAAACACTGATGCCAGTCACATCTAAATCATCTGCGGCTACTGCGCCTGCGTCGCTTTTCACACCAACGCCGAGTCGGACGGGGCCGGCGTCGAATGCAACGGAGAGTTCAGTACCGTCCAGGCCGGTGTCGTAAGTAGCGTCATTTCTGAAGTAACCGGTGGCGCCGACGCTAACCGCGCCGAATTCACCTTTGTATGAGACGGCGTCGCTAGTACGACCGACAGAGTAGTAGCCGCTGTTCCAGTTGGCGATATCGACAACCGCGTTGATGTTGTCGTAGTAGGTGTGCCATTGATGACCGATGGTCAGCGAACCGAAGTCGCCTTTCAGGCCGACGATGCCATGACGGGTGCTGCCGACTCCAGATCCACCCGATCCAGCGTTCACGCCCCACTCGTACTTGCCGTAAGCGGTCATGCCGTTGCCGAGGTCGGTTTCGCCCTTGAAGCCGATGCGCGAGCCGCGGCTTGCGCTGGCGAAATCGATAGATGAATCGGCGCCGTCGCCGTTATCTACGTTTACCAGTCCAGCACGGATGCTGGCGTAAGCGCCGATGTCGGCCTGGGCGGCCATCGGCGCAGCGATAACGCCCGCTACGGCCAATGCTATTGCAGAAGTTTTTAATTTCATGAGTAATTACCCTTAAGTCAGTTATATGTTGTGCTTAGGATATAAACCGCCCTGACCAATTATTTGCACATTTGCGCAGTCAGGATTGAACGGCCTATGCGCAAGCATAATAGTCATTTTTTGCCCAATAGCAACCCTGTTTTTCGAAAAAAAACAACAAATTTCGTTTTTGTTGCATAAATGTAACAGAAATGACCGAATTTGTTTCGAAATCTTTCACAACTTACTGCTAATTAATTGATTTGAATAATGTTTTGAAACGTTGTTTTATTCCAAATTATTTCCTGTATGATCGCGATCCGGCAGTTCAGGTATATCAGATGGCGCAGTTTTTCGAAATTCATCCGGATAATCCGCAGCGGCGGCTGATCCAGCAGGCGGTTGCGATTATAGATCGCGGTGGCCTCGTGATTTACCCCACCGATTCGAGCTATGCGCTCGGCTGCCACATCGGCGACAAGGCGGCGATGGAGCGCATCCAGCGGATCCGCCGCACCGATAGCGGGCACCACTTCACGCTGGTGTGCAGCGATCTTTCCGAGATCGGTATCTATGCCAAGGTCAGCAACTCGGATTACCGGCTGATGAAAAACCTGACCCCGGGACCTTATACCTTCCTGCTCAAGGCGACCTCGGTAGTGCCGCGGCGATTGATGAACCCGAAGCGCAAGACGATCGGGGTGCGCGTCCCGGACAACAACATCGTACGCGCGCTGCTGCTCGAGCTGGGGCAGCCGATCATGAGCAGCACGCTGATCCCGCCCGGCAAAAGCGAGGCGCTGGACGACGCCGCCGAAATCCGCGAAATCTACGAACGCGATGTCGATCTGGTCATCGACGGCGGGTTTTGCGGCGTCGAGCCTACCACCGTTATCAGCCTGATCGACGGGGTGCCCGAGATCCTCAGGCGCGGCAAGGGCGACGTTTCCTTCCTCGATTAGCACAATCTTCAATCATAGGGACGTCATCCCCGCGCAAGGTCCCCGCCCCTGGCCTCGAGCCGGGGCGGGGACCTTGTACCGAGCAGACGCGGCCTTGCTAAGGGAACCTTCGGGATCAGATCACGTTCTTAGCCGATCCTTTCAGCCGATCCGGCTCGGTTACTCGAAAAACCTGCCCTGACCCCCTCGAAGCGAGCGGCAACGAATACTTCATCAAACTCGAATTAAAGGTGGTCTGCCCAGAGGCTGCTTTGTATAATCCGCGGCAGGGCTACTTTTCTCCGGAACGTCATTATTGAATACCATTAGTCAAAACAACCGCGTGCTGTCAGGCATGCGTCCTACCGGGTTGTTGCATTTAGGCCATTATCACGGCGTATTAAAAAACTGGATCGAGTTACAGCATAGCTACGAATGTTTTTACTTCGTCGCCGACTGGCACGCGCTGACCACGCATTACGAGGATCCGTCGATCATCGGCGACAGCAGCCGCGACATGGTCATCGACTGGCTCGCGGCCGGCGTCAACCCCGGCAGCTCGACGCTGTTCGTGCAGTCGCGTATTCCCGAGCACGCCGAGCTGTACACGCTGCTGTCGATGATCACGCCACTGGGCTGGCTCGAGCGCGTGCCGAGTTACAAGGACCAGCAGGAAAAGATGAAGGACAGGGATCTCGCCACTTACGGTTTCCTCGGTTACCCGCTGCTGCAGAGCGCCGACATCCTGATGTACAAGGCGGGCTTCGTGCCGGTGGGCGAGGATCAGGTCGCGCATGTCGAGCTGACGCGCGAAGTCGCGCGCCGCTTCAATCATTTCTACGGCCGCGAGCCCGATTTCGAAAGCAAGGTCGAGGCCGCTATCGTCAAGATGGGCAAGAAAAACGCGCGCCTCTACAAGGACGCGCGCAAGCGCTACCAGGAACAGGGCGATACCGAGGCGCTGTCGATCGGCCAGGCCCTGCTCGAGGCGCAGCAGAATATCAGCCTGACCGATCGCGAGCGGCTGCTGGGCTACCTCGACGGCGAGGGCCGCATCATCCTGCCCGAGCCGCAGTCGCTGCTCACGGTGTCGTCGAAGATGCCCGGCATCGACGGGCAGAAGATGTCGAAATCGTACAACAATACCATCGCGCTGCGCGAACAGCCGGACGAAGTCGTCAGGAAAATCAAGACCATGCCCACCGATCCGGCGCGCATCCGCCGCACCGATCCGGGCGATCCGGAAAAGTGCCCGGTGTGGGAATTCCACCAGGTTTATACCGATGAAGAGACCAAGCAGAAACTGGCCGAGGGATGCCGCACCGCGTCGATCGGCTGTATCGACTGCAAGCAGTACGTCATCGATTCGATGCTCGACGAATTGAAACCGATCCAGCAGCGCGTCAGGGAATATCAGCGCGACCTCTCCAGCGTCGACAGCATCATCAACGAGGGCTGCGAGGCCGCGCGCGACGTCGCGCAGGACACGATGGAAGAAGTCCGCAAGGTCATGGGGCTGACCGGGCGCAGGTAATGGACAGGGTCTTCGCCAACGGGTCGTCCAATCAATCGGAGATGCCGTTCGCCCTGGTGCAGGGCGAGCCGCTGACGATGATCCCGCAGGACCTGTACATTCCACCGGACGCGCTGCTGGTGTTCCTCGAGGCGTTCGAGGGGCCGCTCGATCTGCTGCTTTACCTGATCAAGCGCCAGAATATCGATATCCTGCATATTCCCATCGCGGCGATCACCAAGCAGTACATGGAGTACATCGCGCTGATGGAGCACCTCGAACTGGAGCTGGCGGCCGAGTATCTGGTGATGGCGTCGATGCTGGCCGAAATCAAGTCGCGCATGTTGCTACCGCGCCCCACCGAGTCGCAGGAGGAAGACGATCCGCGCGCCGAGCTGGTGCGGCGCCTGCAGGAATACGAGCAGTTCAAACAAGCCGCCGAGGACCTCGATGCGCTCGATCGGCTGGAACGCGAAATCCACCTGACCAGCATCGATATCCCCAAGTTCAAGGTCAAGCTGGCGTTGCCGGAGGTCAGCCTGAACGACCTGATGGGGGCGTTCAGGGACGTGGTCAACCGCGCCGAGCAATTTGCCAGTCACCATGTCGAGCGCGAGCCCCTGTCGGTGCGCGAACGCATGGTAATGGTG
>JAOTUD010000009.1 GCA_029864065.1 Gammaproteobacteria bacterium
CAATTGCGACGAGTTCATTTTTTACGACGACCTCGCCCGCGACGAGGAATCGAGCAAGCAACGCAAACGCAGGCGCAAACCGGCGGCGAAGAAAAAAGCAACCAGCAAGGATGACGTGAAGCCAAAAGAAAAAGAATCGGCCGACGATGACAAGATCGACGAGGCTATCGGCCTGATCATGGAAACGGCCGAGGCGCTTTACGCCGAGCGCGGCGACCGCGACAAACTGTGGGGCTCGATGATCAAGCAGGCGCTGAAGCGACGGCGCCCCGGTTTCAACGAGAGCTACTACGGGGTTCGTTCTTTCAGCGACCTGCTCGAGGAAGCCGAGCGCCGCGGGCTGATCGGCCTGTCGCTGGATGAGCGTTCCGGCGGATATGTCATTCAGAGAATCGAAGGCGACTGAAACGGGGTCAGGATCTGCCGGGATATTCCCCGCCAGCCGGCAACATCAATAATACAACCCAGGTGACGGGACGCTGACCAGTCTATGATCCAAAAGAACAAGAATAGCTTCGGATTGCCGCCGCGCCTGGAAAAGGCCAACGGCGGCGTTCGCCGGGTGGGCTTCGAGCTCGAGTTTTCCGGTATCCTGCTGGAACAGGCCGCCGACACGCTGATTGAAACGCTGAATGCCAGCATCGAGTCGAAAACCGCTGCCGAAATCAGGCTCCATGCAGAGTCGATCGGAGATTTCAATGTCGAGCTGGACTGGAATTTTCTGAAACGAGTGTCGGCGAATGTGGACGAGAAAACCGACAAGGAGGAACTGCTCAACCTGTTGAGCCAGGCGGCAAGCCTGCTGGTGCCGCTGGAAGTGGTCTGCCCGCCGATACCGATAACTCGGCTGCAACTGCTCAAGCCGATGACCGCGGCGCTACGCGAGGCGGGCGCGGTAGGCACCGAAGAATCGCTGCTGGCGGCCTACGGCGTGCATATCAATACCGAGATTCCCGAGCTGGACGCGAATACCCTGTCGCGCTACCTGAAAGCCTTTGCGGTGTTGCAATGGTGGCTGGTCGATGCCCATGAGGTCGATGTGACTCGCAAGATCAGCCCGTATATCGATCTCTATCCGGAGGCTTATCTAAGGCAGTTGCTTGCCGAGCCCGAGCCGACCATGGAGCAGATATTCGACGATTACCTGGAATACAACGCGAGCCGCAACCGCGCCCTGGACCTGTTGCCGATCCTGGCTGAAATCGACAAGGGCAGGGTCGGTCGGGACGTCGACGATCCCAGGGTCAACGCGAGGCCGGCCTTCCATTACCGTATGCCGAACTGCAACATAGAACAACCCGACTGGTCGCTTAGCCGGTCATGGAACACCTGGCTGGTGGTCGAGAATCTCGCCACGGAACAAGAATACCTCGACGAGCTAGGCACCGCGTTCCTCGCGGCCGAGCGACCGCTGCTGGGCGTGCACCGGAGTGACTGGGTCAAGCATATCGATCGATGGCTGCAAGACCACGCGTTGGCGTAACCGGTAACGCGCGCCGCTGGGCTCCCGCCTGGTGGTGTACCTCGCTGGCGTTGCGGCTGGGTGGCGCCGTGCCGGAGCGCGTCAGCGTGCGTCATCCGCCGAGCGGAAAGCCTCTCGATGCGCTGGTCATCGGTGGCGGCAATGATATCGGCCCCGAGCACTATGACGGCGATATCGACGCGAAAGTAAGACTCGACCCGGAACGGGACCTGCTCGAAATCGAGTGGATCAAGAGAGCGATCAGCGAACGGATACCTGTGCTCGGCATATGCCGCGGCGCCCAGCTGATCAATGTCGTGCTCGGTGGCAACCTGCATCAGGATATCCGTTCTCTCCGCGTAAAAACCAATAATCGACCCGGTTTGTTGCCGACCAAAAGGGTTCGCCTCGAGGCCGAATCGGAAATTGCTCGAATATGCGGGACCCTGGTTATCAGGGTCAACAGCCTGCATCACCAGGCGGTCGACAATCCGGGCGACGGCATTAAGGCGGTCGGCTGGGATCGGGACGAAATCGTTCAGGCCATCAAAAGCGAGGCTGGTCGGCCAATTATCGGGGTGCAGTGGCATCCGGAGTATCTATTTTACCTGCCATCGCAACTGGCGCTGTTTCGCTGGCTGCTCGCGCAGGCGAAGCAATGATTTCCTATCTGCTGCTTTTCGGTTCGGCCTTCCTGGCCGCAACGATCCTGCCTTTCTATTCGGAAGTGCTGCTGTTTGCGCTGCTGCGAGAGGGCGGCGATCCGTTTACGCTGGTGCTCGTTGCGACGCTTGGCAACACACTCGGCGCGGTGGTCAACTGGGTGCTGGGGCTTTATCTGTTGCATTTCCAGGACAGGCGCTGGTTCTATTTTTCACGCGCGCAGATCGACAAGGCGCAACGCTGGTTTCAAGGCTACGGATTCTGGACGCTGCTGCTGGCATGGATGCCGGTGGGCGGCGACGCGTTGACCCTGATCGCGGGAATCATGAAAGTGCGGCTATGGCTTTTTCTGGTATTGGTCGGAACGGGCAAGGCGTTACGCTACATCGCGGTCGTCTACCTGACAAACTGGCTGCAGGTCTGATCGATTCGGCTACGGACAAAGATATTGTCCCGGGCCCGCGCCTACATTCTTATCAACCATTGCAGCGGCGAGCGGTGCCAGACGACTTCGATCGCGCCGCTGCACAACCTCTCGTAGCGAATCAGCAGCGGGTGCAGCGGCGCCGGCCAGCGACCGATATCGCTGATGAAAAGCCCGGTCTCGTCCATTGGCAGATACCGATCGAGGACCTCGGTGTCGCGCAGCACGGCGAGGTGGATTGCTGGAACGATCGGCATCTGCCGGTAAGCCTCGACAATATAGTCGAGGTATTCCCGCGTCGGTTTCAATCCCTCGACCACGCGCGTGGTGCGGTAGAAATAGAACTCGAATCCGTCGGCCTCGCGATACACCTTGTCGTGAGCCCGCAGAAACGGAACCCCTTCGAAGTAATCCATGCGCTCCGCGTCCCGCTCCAGGATCAGGTACATTTTGCCGTATACCACCTTGCCGTCGGCCGCGTCGGCCGATGCGTACCCGTGCTGCCTGTAAAACCCGGGCTGGCTGAAGCGCAATTCCGCATTCTCGAGCGCGAAGTCGAACTCGTCGAAAACCTTGATCCGGCGCAGTTCCAGCACGTCCCGGCACAGATTCGCGCCGAACGCGAAATAATAGGTCTTGCGGTCAAACCGCGGCCAGAAGGCCCGTTTCAGGTGGGCCCATTCGCATCCGATTTTCCACAGTATGACTCGCAGCAATGAATTTCGACCTCGGTAGTGGACGCCGACTGAATCGCGCCAAAATGGGCAGAGTACCGCTAATCCGAGTTTAATTGAATTATCGTCGTTCCTGAAAGCCGCATACGCGTCGCGAATTTATCGCTCAACCTGCTGCTTTGGAGAGCGGAGATGTGCTCGAGTTCACAGGCGGATCACCCGCACAAGAAATTATTGATTCACCGGGAGCAAAACTGTAAGGTCGATCCTGTAGGGTTGCCTGCCAAAGACAGGCACAGGTTAACTAAAAACAGAAATTCAGAACAACTGGAGGAGACAAGCATGAAATTAAAACAAACCATCACCGGCGCTCTCGTTGCGATGAGCATGGGCGTGTCCGGCATTGCATCGGCCGCGGACGTCGTTATTGGCGTGCCCAACTGGCCTTCGGTAGCGGCAACCGCCAACATACTGAAGATCATCACCGAGGAAAATCTGGGACTCACGGTCGAGCTGCAGAATGCCACCAATCCGATCGTATTCGAAGCGATGGATTCGGGCTCCATGGACGCGCATCCGGAGGTCTGGATGCCAAACCAGCAAAACCTGCACAACACTTTCGTCAAGAAAAAAGGTACCGTGGCGATGAACCCGAACGGCGTTCCCGCGTTCCAGGGCATGTGTGTGCCCAAGGCAATGGCGCAAAAGAACGGCATCACCTCGATCGACGATCTGACCAATCCCGACATCGCGGCCTTGTTTGATTCCGACGGCGACGGCAAGGGAGAAATCTGGATCGGCGCGCCCGGCTGGGCATCGACCAACGTCGAAAAGATCCGCGCCAAGTCCTATGGCTACGACCAGACTTTCGAGCTGACCGAAAGCGATGAGACGCTGGCATACGCGAACCTCGACAACGCGATCAAGACAGGCAAGCCCTGGGTCGGGTTCTGCTATACCCCGCACTACGTGTTCGTTCTGCACGACATGCAGGTCCTCGAGGAACCGCCTTACGACGCCTCCAAGTGGAAGGTCGTGCAGCCGACCGACGATCCTGCCTGGCTGAAAGTGTCTACCGCCGGCACCGCCTGGGATACCGCCTACCTGCACCTGCACTACGCCAAGTCGCTGGAAAAGAAGCATCCCGAGGTCGCAAAACTGTTCCGCAACATGAAACTTTCGACTGACGAGGTCTCGGAGATGACTTATGCCCTCGTCATCGACAAGAAAGATCCCGAAGCTTATGCAAAGGAATGGGTCAGCAAACACGAGGAACAGGTCCTCGGCTGGCTGACAAACTAGGATACGGCAGAAAAAATACGAGCCGCCGGCAATGTACCGGCGGCCATTTTTTGTTAGGGGGAGGACAGCAGCATGACGGAAACCGTCGTCAAGGTCAGTAACGTCTGGAAGGTCTTCGGTGAAAGGTCGGCCGAAGCAATCAAAGCCATCATGGACGAAGGCATCGGCAAGCCGCAGGTACTGGAACGCTACGGCTGCGTCGTCGGCGTGCAGGATGCCACCTTCGAAGTCCCGCGCGGCGAGATTTTCTGCATCATGGGCCTGTCAGGCTCGGGCAAATCCACGCTGGTGCGCCATATCAACCGTCTCATCGAACCGACCTCCGGCACCATCGAGTTGCTGGGCCGCGACGTATCGAAGCTCAATCAAAAGGATTTGCGCGCGATGCGCGCCAACCATATCGGTATGGTATTTCAACACATGGCGCTGATGCCACACCGGTCGGTCCGCGATAACGTCGCTTACCCGCTCGAGATCCGGGGCGTGAACAAGTCCAAGCGCTGGGCGGTCTCGGATCACGCGTTGCAGCTCGTCGACCTGGTGGGATACGAGGACCGGCTGCCGAAAGAATTATCCGGCGGCATGCAACAGCGTGTTGGAATCGCGCGCGCGCTCGCCTCCGATCCCGAAGTCCTGTTGATGGACGAACCTTTCTCCGCGCTAGATCCGTTGATTCGCATGCAGCTGCAGGACCAGTTCAAAGCGCTGGTCGCCGAGCTTAAGAAAACCACGCTGTTCATCACCCACGATCTCGACGAGGCGATTCGGATCGGGCACCGCATCGCGATCATGAAGGACGGTATCATCGTACAGATCGGAACCCCGGAGGATATCGTCATGAATCCTTCAGACGACTACGTGCGTGAATTCGTGCAGGGTATTTCCAAGCTGAAACTGGTCAAGGCCCACTCCATCCTCGAGCCGCTGGAAAGCTACGAAGGCAGTCTCGATGGCGCTCCTCGCGCGGATGAAGGCGCCGATCTAGACCAGCTAATCAATCATGCCGTCGGCACCGACCTGCCCGTCGTGATCACGTCGGACGGCCGCGATATCGGCGTCGTTACCAAGCCAAGGCTGCTGCGCGGCATTCAGGGGGGTAAGGAATAATGGCAGAAAACCAGGAATCCGCTGCGACCGTCGTAGCGGCGTCGGATATCGAGGTCGATCATGCCGGTCTGGACGCGTCGATCAACGAGTTTGCGGGCCCAGGTGGCGATTATTATTCGAAAAATTTTCAGCGCATTCACTCTTCCACTGGATTTTTGCCGAACACCTTCAACTGGGTCGCCGCGATTCTCGGGCCCGTCTGGGCTGCAGCACGCGGCATCTGGGGCATGTTCTGGGGGTTCCTGATCCTGGAAATGATCGCCTGGGTACAAATTGGACGAGGCTGGTGGGGAGACCCCGGCGCGTCGTTCTTCGAGCGCGCCGAAAAACAGCGCGAGCGCGCGGCCGAGTTCCTGCAGCGCGCCGAGGCGGCACGGCTCGAGGGGGCGGACCCGGCACGGTTCGAAAAACTAGCCGAAAACATCAACAACGCGGCTGAAAAAAGCGAGGCGCTCGGCGCCGCGGCCAGTTCGGAAGCTTTTGCTATCCTGCTTGGCGGGATACTGACGTTGCTAGCGTTCAAGGCGGTGCAGGGCTTTTATGCCAATTCCATCTACGAGAAGCAGTACAGCAGCTGGCGCGTCGATCACAAATCGGTCGAGAGCGGGCGCAAACTGAAAAACATCATACTCAGCGTCGTGCTCGTGATTCTGATCGCGCCGCTCACGGTCTACAAGTTCACCGTCGACAGTCCGCTCGAAGTGCTCAACGCTTTTCCTGAGAGGCAGGTATCGGCGATATTCCTGGATTCCGACAAGGCCACCCTGTTCACCGAACTTGCCGGCTGGCTGGAACAGAAAATCGACGCCGCGGCGATTGCCGGTGCGGGCGGGTTCGACAGTATCACCGCCGGGGTTCGCTCGGTGCTCGACGCGCTGAGCCTGGCCCTGATCGGCACGCCATGGCCGGTGGTGATGCTGGTCATCTGCGTGGTCGCCTGGCGCGCCGCGGGCCCGCGGGTCGCGATATTCACGGCGGCTTCGCTCGCCTATATCGCGCTGCTGGGCTACTGGGAAATCTCGATGGAAACCGTCGCGCTGGTGGGAGCGGCCGTTTTTATCTGCGTGGTCATCGGCATCCCGCTCGGGATCTGGTTCGGTAAATCGAGGCGCGCCTATAACGCGGCGGAACCGGTCCTCGACCTGATGCAGACCTTGCCTGCGTTCGTTTACCTGATCCCGATCATCGCCTTCTTCGGTACCGGCAACCCGCCCGGCATACTGGCGACGATAATCTTCGGCATGCCGCCGGTGATCCGCCTGACCTCGCTCGGCGTGCGCGGCGTGCCGGAACCGATCAAGGAGGCAGCGGTCGCGTTCGGCGCCTCCCGCTTTCAGCTGCTGAGAGATGTCGAAGTGCCGCTGGCGCTGCCATCGATCATGACCGGCGTCAACCAGACCATCCTGATGTGCCTGTCGATGGTGGTCATCATTTCGCTGATCGGCGGCGGCGGCCTCGGCAAGGTCATACTCGAAGCGTTGCAGTACGCGGCCAAGGGCCCCGGGCTGCTGGGTGGCTTCGCGATCCTGTTCGTCGCCATGGTGATCGACCGCATCGTGCAGGGCGCGTTCCGCCGCGAGGATCAGAAATAGCCGGGATTAGGTTTCAGGATAACGCCTTCCTGAAGTAGACCCGATCGAAACCATCCTCGATCTTTCGCTCGAAGGCTTGGTACCCGAGCCTGCGGTAGAACTCCAGGTTTTCGGTCATCTTCGCATTGGTATAAAGCTCGACCCGGTCGTATCCCGCGCTCTTGGCCGCCTGCTCGGCAAATTCGATCAGGCTGAAACCATGACCGCTGCCCTGGTATTCAGGATCGACCGCGACGTTTTCGAGGTGCATGTGATCACCGCGCGGATAAAAGACGACAAATCCCTGGATTCGCTCGTCGTCGGTCAGCACGTAAAGATTTTCGTTTTTGATCGCGGCGGCAAAATCGGCCACCATCGGCGCCGGCTTCCTGCCGATTCGCGCAAGGTATTTCCGGTAAGCGGCACAGGCACATCGGCGGATCGATTCGAGATCGGATGTCCCGGCTTTTCTAATCATAGCGAACGAAGCCTAACCATTTTATTTCTCCGCTCAAGCCTCTTTGACCGGCGATTTACCTGACATTGAAAAAACGCCGGGCGTTGTCGAGACGAATCTTCTGCTGTACCGGCGGGGGTAATTCAGCGATCCATTGCCGGTGGTAGGCGAGCAATTTTTCGAAGTAGCTCCAGCCGTCGTCAGCCTGGTCCCAGGTTTGCGTACGCGTTACTTTCCACACCGGGTCGGTGCCCGTCATAAAACGATCCGGGTATTCGAGGATGAGTTCGCGCCAGCCCGGCAACAGTCGTCTGTCGTCATCGGTCAGTCCACCGAAACGCCACGGGTCCCGCGCCGAAAATTCGATCATTACATTGGCGCATTGTTCGATGACCGGCCGAATGTGCCGGGCGTACAGATTGCCACCGGCATGCGCGAACATCAGTTTCAGCTCCGGGTGGTCGCGGCAAAGATCGAGAAACGCCAGCTCGTTGCCCGCGTCGATATGGATCATGACCGGGACGTCGAAGCTACGGGCAAGCTGCAACAGTCTTAAAAAAATCCGGTTGTCGGTAGCGGGCGGGAAACCGCGCATAAAGTGCACTTCGCCGATACCCCGGTACTGCCCGGAGCTCAATCCCTCCTCGGCCAGTATCGCCGTCCGCTCATCCCGATACCAGTCGTTCCTGCCCAGTTCGTGCGTGTACGGTGAAAACAACGGGATGATCAAATCGCCGCCGACGCGCTTCAGTTCCAGCGCAAGTTCGGATGGCGTGGCGGCGACCACCGCGAACTCGACGCCGGCTGCCCGAAGTTTGCCGACGATTTCTTCCGCGCCGATAATCTCCTGCTGATCCCAGTTGAAATGGACGTGCACGTCGGCAAAGCCCTGCCCGGCGTTGGCGGCGGCAACAACCGGGCCGAATGCCGCAAAACCGATTACGGTGGCGACAAGCCCGCGTAAGATCACGTGTCGCGATTTCATGCAACGAAAAATAACGTATTACCCGGACTTGTAACACAAAATAATACCCGATATTTCCGCGCCGACGTTATTCGAAGCCGGGAGAGTCACATCATTTTCCTGGTTCTCGATAGCAGGCATCTGCAGACGTCCAGGCATACCCGGCGCTGGTACAAATGTACCTGTTCAGGCATTATAAGTTTGCTGCAAGCTTCGATCACACAGTAGTCAATCCTGATACGGGGTATTTTTAAACATGGGCACGCGTTATCAGAGCATTCTTGAAACCATCGGCAATACACCGACCGTCAAGATTAACAAACTCGGCCCCGATCACGTCAACCTGTTCGTCAAGATCGAGGCTTTTAACCCGATGGGATCTGTCAAGGACCGGCTCGCGCTGGGCGTCATCGAAGACGCCGAAAAGCGCGGCGAGCTGAAACCCGGGCAAACGGTGGTCGAGGCGACCAGCGGCAATACCGGCATCGGGCTTGCCATGGTTTGCGCGCAAAAGGGCTACCCTTTGGTCGTGGTCATGGCCGAAAATTTCAGCGTCGAACGGCGTCGGCTGATGCGTTTCCTTGGCGCCAGGGTCGTCCTGACCCCCGCCTCCGAAATGGGATCCGGCATGGTCGCCAAGGCGGCTGAACTCGCCGCGGCACACGGCTGGTGGCAATCGCGCCAGTTCGAAAACCCGGCCAACGCCGATATCCACGCGCGCACCACGGCCGAGGAAATTATCGCCGACTTCGCCGATATCGGTCTCGACTACTGGGTGACCGGGTTCGGCACCGGCGGCACCCTGAACGGCGTTTCCCGCGTATTGAAGGCGAAAAGCCCGTCAACCCGAATCATGCTATGCGAGCCCGATAACTCGCAACTGCTCGGTAGCGGCATCGCGCAACCGCGCAACGATGATGGCGGTCATCAGACGCACCCCGGCTTTCGACCGCACCTGATGCAGGGCTGGTCGCCGAATTTCATCCCCGGGCTGGTAGAACCGGTGACCGCCGCCAATAACATCGACGGATTTCTCGCCATCAACGGAAATTTCGCGATGCAGTGCGCGATGGACCTGGCGCAAAAAGAAGGCATTTTTGTCGGTACCAGTTCGGGTGCAACCTTCGCCGGGGCGTTGCAGGTGGCCGAGCAGGCCCCCGCGGGCAGCAATATTCTGTGCATGCTGCCAGACACCGGCGAGCGCTACCTGTCTACACCGCTGTTCGACAGCATTTCGGAAGACATGAATGCGGCGGAAATGGAGATATCCTGCTCCACACCGGGATATCGATTCGATATCGGCGAGCCGCAATCCGAAGCAACGGATGATGCTGGCGAATCCACCCCCGTTACCGACACCTCGCTGGACCCGTCGGCGCAGGCCGAGGTCGATGAAACCCTCGCGGAAAATCGCGGCAAGGTGGTCATGTTTTCGCTGGAGTGGTGCGAATTCTGCTGGTCGGTGCGCAAAATGATGGACAGCTGCGGCATCCCCTACGTGACGGTCGACCTGGACTCTGTCGCGTACCAGGAAAACGATCGCGGGGGCAAGATTCTCGAAGTCCTGATGGCGCGCAACGACTGGCCGACCATACCGCAGATTTTCGTCGGCGACGAATTCGTCGGCGGCGCGACCGATCTGTTCGACGTCGCCAGGGCCAGCGAGCTCGAAGGCAAGCTCGACGCGCAGAAGATTCCTTACAACGAAAACATCAAGCGCGATCCCTACAGCTATTTACCCACCTGGTTGCATCCGCGCTAGGCCCGGGTAAGATTACCGCCAAGAACTTCCTGCCGTTTGATCGGCGCCCGGAGCAATCGATGGCCTGGCAAAATAAAATCCTGCGCGTCAACCTGAGCGACCACAGCTGCATCTCCGAGCCGCTGAACCGCGACTGGGCGCAGGCTTACCTGGGTCAGCGCGGCCTCGGTAGCAAATACCTGGTCGAGGAGGTCGATCCGGGTATCGATCCCCTGTCGCCACAGAACAAGCTGATCATCGCGACCGGGCCGTTGACCGCAACAACCGCGCCGACCGGGGGTCGTTCGTCCGCGGTGACCAAGGGCGCATTGACCGGTGCCATCGCGGCATCGAATACCGGCGGCATGTTCGGCGCCGAACTGAAACTGGCGGGCTACGACCTGCTGATCATCGAGGGTCGCGCGGCGTCACCGGTTTATCTCTGGATTTGCGACGACCATGCGGAATTGCGCTCCGCCGAAGGCCTGTGGGGTCGCTCGGTCTGGGAAACGGAGCCCTGGCTGCGGCGCGAACTGGGAGAACCGCAAGCGAAGATTGCAAGCATCGGACGGGCCGGCGAGGTCGGCGTCAAGTTCGCCTGCATCGTCAACGACATCGATCGCGCCTACGGACGCTCCGGGGTCGGCACGGTAATGGGTTCAAAGCAACTGAAGGCGATCGCGGTACGCGGCACCCGTGGTGTCCGGGTAGACGACCCGCTCGCTTTCCAGCAAGCGGTACTCGACACCATGCAGGTCCTGCAACCGAGCCCGGTGCGCAAGCGTTTTACCGTGCGCGGCACGCATAACATGATGGACGTGACCAACCGGTTCGGATCGTTACCCACCCGAAACTGTCGCGACGTGCAGTTCGAAGGTGTCGAGGCGATCAATGCCGACGCGGTCAGAGTCAGGCGCCTGAGCGATGGCAAGCCCAGCCTGCAGGGCAACAAGGCCTGTTTTGCCTGCACCATCGGCTGTGGCCGGGTCGCCACGATCGACCCGGTTTCGCCGCTGGTCAACGGCTCCGATCCGCAGGGGGGCGACCGCTCGCGCTACAAGCTCCCGTCAGGCGGCCTGGAGTATGAAACCGCCTTCGCCTTCGGTCCGATGTGCGGCGTCGACGATCTCGACACCCTGAATTATGTTAATTTTCTGTGTAACGAGCAGGGCATGGATCCGATATCGCTCGGGGTGTCGATCGCCGCGGCGATGGAACTGTTCGAAGAAAACGTCCTAACGCTAGAGGATACGGGCGGCCTCGAACTGCGCTTCGGCAACGCCGAAGCCCTGGCACGGGTCGCGGAACTGACCGCATTCGGTGAGGATTTCGGCGCCGACATCGGCCTCGGCGCGGCCCGGCTATGCCAGAAATACGGCCGCCCCGAGCTCGCGATGGTGGTCAAGGGGCAGGAGTTTCCTGGCTATGACCCGCGCGCATTGAAAGGCATGGCGCTGGCCTACGCCACCTCCAATCGCGGCTGTTGTCACATGCGCGCACGCCCCCTGCTGGACGATTTCAGCAACGTTAGCACCGACGGCAAGGCCGAGCTCGTCAAGACCACGCAGGACCTTGTCGGCGCAATCGACAGTTCCGGCACCTGCGTTTTCACCAACGTCATGTTCCCCCCGAAGCATCTTGCGCAAATGATCGACGCGGCCTGCGAAGGGGACTGGGACCTCGAACGCCTGCATACGGTGGGTGAACGAATCTGGAACCTGGAACGCCGATTCAACCTGGCGGCGGGATTCAGCAAGGACGATGACCGGTTACCCAAGCGCACCACCACCGAGCCCGCGGGCACGGGCGCGGGCAAGGGTCAGACCGCGGACCTGTCGAACATGCTGGGAGAATACTACCGGCTTCGTGGATGGGATGCGGAAGGCGTGCCCCTCCCGGAAACGCTCGACCGGCTCGAACTTTGAGATTTCACGGTGACGGTCGAAATCAAACTGTTCGGATTCGGCGATGAACGACCACCCTGCTTCGGCGACAGCAACACGATCCGGTTGGCGATAGAAACTCCGGCTACCCCCTGGCTGTTACTGCGCGCGCTCGGCATTACCGATACTACCGGGCTGGTGCTGATGAACGCCGACCGGGTCATTCCGGAGCGACAATGGAGCGAAGCAATCGTTCAGGACTCCGACCGGCTTACACTGCTGTCCGCGTTCGAGGGTGGCTGAGCCTGAAAAATGGCTTCGCCCTTGAAAAAAGCGCTAATCCCGCGCCCGGTTTGCCGACACCCGTTGCCTGGTGATTGACCCGGCTAAATTCAGATCATTGCGGCTGACTCGAATCGCCGCCCGCTGGAGCGTATCGCCTAGAAATCGTTGTACTGCCGCCGCACCCTGGATTCGAGCAACGGTATCGCCTTCTCCAGCACAAACTCCTTGAAATGGGTCGTTGCCTGGTGCGCTTCGAGCCCGCTGGCATCGTGATACTTTTCGTAGATAAAAAACTCCGCCGGATTCTCGGGATCTACGTGAGTCGTGTAGGTGATCACACCCTCCTCCCGGCGGGATGCCTCTCCCAGGGTTTGCAGAATCTCTTTTACTTCAGCCTCGTGGCCGGGTTTCGCGACCCAGGTAACCGCCAGTACGTAAGCCATCGCCCCTCCTCCAGATAGTCAGTTATGCCGATCGAGCACAGGATAAACCATAACGTCCCGTTAATCATGGAGGATTCATACTGTGGCAGGATGAATATTACGACAGCCCGGTCAGGTCCGGTATAATCGCCCGTTACTCCAACAACCGAGCAACTGGATAAACGGTATGTCTCAAGAAAAAACGCTTTACGACAAGGCGCAGGCGCTGATCGATGCCGCCAACAGCGCCGACCCCAACAGGGTATCCGCCGACGGCAAGGAATGGCCCAAGGAACTGCTCTATTCCGAACGCATGTCGGATATGCTCTCGCGTTACGCCCCCGACGCAGACGATGCGCAAAAGCTCGCGATTCGGGCGCAGCATATCGAACGCTGGAAATCGCCGCGCAACGCCTACCCGATGGACCGCATCGGCTATCTGAAATGGCGCAAGGATTTGTACAAGATCCAGGCAAACACCGCGGCCGGGTTGCTGCAACAGGCCGGTTACGGCGAGGACGATATCGAGCGGGTCAGAAACGCCGTTGCGAAAAAGAATATCAAGGGCAACCCGGACACCCAGCTGCTCGAGGACGTCACCGACCTGGTCTTCTTGGAGCACTACATGCTGGAATTCGTCGGCAAGCACCCGGACTATACCGAGGAAAAATGGATCGAGATCGTCCACAAGACCTGGAACAAGATGTCGGATAGCGCGCACCAGTTCGCGTTGTCGGGCGCTGTCAGATTGCCGGAGTCGCTGGTGCCATTGATCAGGAAGGCGGTTACAGACTCGAACGCCGACTCGCAATAAATCGAGAAACGAACACGAATGTGCGCCAAGCGGTCTGTAACGGACCGCCTACCCTTTGCTTCGAAAGCCTGCGCGTACGCGCTAGATAGCTTGCCGGTTATCGATTAGTGTTTCGACATCGGGGGCGCATTCGGGCCAGCCATGACCCCAGCGCCAGGGTAAACCGGTGCAGGGTCCTCCACCGAGCCGCACCGCCTGGTACATCAGGTCGGCGGTGGTGTAGATCAGGTCCAGAACGTCTTGCCGCAACAGGCCCAGGCGCTTAGCGATATCGGCGCTTTGCTCTTCGCCCGCGCGGCGGACACAGGCGCGCAGGTCCGCGTCGGCCTGTTGGCGTTTTTCGAAACCGTTATCGCTTTCTCCGCGCCAGTAGCTTTCATCATGCGCCACGCAGCAATATTCCCAGGGCGGCTTGCTGCCGATAATTCGTGCAAACTCCGGGGAAATCCCGGCCACGAAAGTCCAGGCCTCGGACAGACCGCCGCTGCATCCATCGCTGCGAAAAGCGCCGATTACGACACCAGGCCTGTTTTGCTGCTGCGCCAGCCGTTGCATTTGCTGATTCTCCAGCAGCATCATGGCGTCGCCGAGCACATCGGCCTGCGCATGAGAAGCCGATGCCAGCATCGTAACGAAAGCAATTCCCGGCCAGGTTTTCATCCACCGAAGATTATCACCAAATCGATAATTACCCCAGAAATTTGGCCCGTACTCTGTCACGAAGGCCGCCCAATATCGGGGCGGGCCGAATGAACCAGAGCACCGTGTCAGTTTGACGACGGTAGCCATCGGTGTTTAGATAGCCGCTCAGGGGTTCGAATTTTAGTCCAGCACCGGAGATCCCGCGAGCCCCGGGGAGGTTTTCGACCGTAGCGACGAGACACGGTCGATTCCCTAAAATTCGGGGACGCTACAGCAGGCGTCCCGGGGGTCGCCGGTTGAAACAACGGGAGACTATCATGGAAACGAAATCCTGTGACCGCTGCCGGGGTGAAACCGAGCTGACGCTCATCGAAGCGGTGGACGGCGAGGCCGATGCGCTTCGCATTACGCTCAGAAACCTGCCATTACTCGCCTGCCAACAGGGGCATCGCCAGTTTATAAGGCCGCAGTTCGGCGCCGAACTCCTGACGCACCTGACCCAG
This sequence comes from Gammaproteobacteria bacterium, assembly GCA_029864065.1. Classification (GTDB taxonomy): domain Bacteria; phylum Pseudomonadota; class Gammaproteobacteria. The sequence goes on from JAOTUD010000009.1 coordinate 14,915, forward strand.
CAAGACGAACCCGAGCTGCCAGCCGGGGAGGAAAAGGGCTTGTTCAAGAAGAAATACCTTTGCGCAAGCTGCGCCGCGGATCTCGAGCCCAAGCCCGACCACCGGCACATGTTTTCATTCGACGTAAAGCTGGAGGATATCGATCCCGTCGGTGTCGACCTGTCGATGCCGGTTTACCGGTGTTCTGCCTGCGGCAAGGAACAGCTCCACTCGCAGAAAGAGATCCGCAAGCTGACCCCGGCGGCGCTGGCGCATGCTTTCGAAGCGGCCGATATCCCGCCGCCGCCGGGCGCGATTTGACCCGGGGTGGATAAAATAACGCGGGGCATGCGTTCGCTGGCCGGTTTTGTCTAACCTGAGCATTTAAAATCCCGATCGAATCGATGATCGGGATTTCGCCTGGACGACCGTCCCCGGCCAGCTCACGAAGCGCGTCATCGGACTGAATCCGCGGCGCTCTTTAAATTTCAGGTACCGATATCAATCCTGGTATTGCACCCGCTTAGGCGACGGAACTCCGGGACCACGCGCTGCCATCCCGCGTAACCGCCGCAGCAGATTCAGAACAACGACTGCCCTTTTATTGCCCTGTGTCGGCCTGCAGCGATGCGGTCAGCTTGCGTGAAACCGCCAGTTGCTCTTCGCCGAGCTCGGTCAGCTGGGCATGGCTGGCGCCGCGGAATACGTCCACCGCCATTTTCAGATCGGCCGAAGCCCGGCGCGAGATATCGATATCCTGGTTGCGCTCGGCCAGCTTGCAGCGCGCCACGCCGAGATTGGCCATGGTCATCGCCCAGCTCATCGGTTCCCGCTCCCGGGTCCACTCCTTCAGCGTTTCGCGATAGGCGGCAACCGCTCTTCCGAGAACCAGCGGGTCGTCGGTGCGTTCACCGAGCATCTGCAACGCGGCACCCAGGTTGTTCTGCGTCATCGCCCAGTCGTGCGGTACGCGCGCCCGGGTCCTAACCGACAGCGCGGCGTTGTAGGCAGCAACGGATTGCTCAAGGGTTCGAGGCCCCTTGCGATGCTCGCCCAGCAGGCGCAGCGCGTTGCCCAGGTTGTTCATCGTGGTACCCCAGACAAACGGCAGCCGTTCGCGCGTCCACACCGCCAGCAGCGCCTTGTAGGCATCGACGGCACGTTTCAGCATTTTCGCATCTTTGTTTTGCTGGCCCAGCGACAACAGCACGGCGGCGAGGTTGTTCTGGGTCGTAGCCCACGCTTCGGGTGATTGCGCCTGGGTGCGAACTTGCAGCGCGCTATCGAAGGCGGCGACCGCTTTTTCCAGCATCTCTTCGTCGCGGTGACGCTGCCCCAGGATGCCGAGGGCGTTGCCGAGGTTGTTTTGCGTCGACGCCCAGTCGAAAGGTGTGCGTTCACGATCACGTTGCGTCAGCGAGTTCTCGAATGCCTCGATCGCCCGTTCCAGCATCCGCGTGCCGCGCTGGCGCTGCCCGAGAGTGCCAAGCGTCGTGCCGAGGCGGTCCTGAACCGATGACCAGTCAACGGGCCGTTGGTCCCGCGGGGTCAGCGGCAGAATCCTGTTCTGGTAGAGATCGGCGGCGGCCTGCAGCGCCTCGATATCGATGAATTCACGGCCCAGGTCCTCGAGCACCGAGGCTTGCCAATACAGGTATTGCCACTGCATTTCGGGACCAATGCCGGCGGTTGCGGCGGCCTCCGCGAAAAGCGCGGCAGCATGACGAAAATTCAGCATGACCGCCGCAATCATGGCTTGCCGGACGCGAATTCGCGCGGCGAATTCGGCGTGATTCTGGTTGCCGATGCATTGCCGGTAAGCCTGTTCGAAGGCCTCGTCCGCATCAGCAAGAGAAAACGCTGTACCGGTCTGCAACGCAGCGGCGGCACGTTCGATGGTTGACGAGATATCGGTATCGTCGACATTCGAGCCAGGCTCGGTGTCATCTTCGCGCAGCGCTTGCAGCCGCGCATAGGCCTGCTCCAGCAACCGCTGGGTTTGCTCACGCGACACATCCTGTTGCAGAACAAAGAAAAGCAGGCTGGTAAGATCGGACGCTTCGGCGCCGAGGTGATTTTGCGCGGCCTTCAGCTCGAATTCGTAAGCCTCGGCGCGCTCGCCGGATGCATCCGCCGTTACCTGGCCCGGAACAGTAGCGTTCATGTTAGCTGTCTCTTTGCGAAACCGTAGAAATTAACACAAGCCGGGCGGTCCCGGGAAGAAGTCCATCCTGATCGCAGCACGGCACAGGCCGGGAGAGGACGGCGGGGCGATCAAAACCGCCCCACCGCTACCGGCCTAATCGACGATGTGGTAGACCGGCGCCTTTTCCATTGTCCACTCGCCGGACTCGGGGTCACGGCGCGACAGCGTCAGGCAATGCCAGTTATCGTCATCGAGGTGCATATGATCGCCGCGATAGTAGTATCCCGGCCAGCGTGTTTCCTGCCGGAACAGGGTGTGATGTACCACGCTCTCCGAGGCGATGGCGCGATGCTTCAGTTCCCAGGCGCGCTGCAACTGGTGCAGGTCTTCCGCACCGACGCACTCCAGATCTTCCTGAAGAATGCCCAGCAGTTCCAGACCACGCTTGAGCAACGGCTCGTTGGTCATGTAGTTGACGCTGATGCCACCCGCGTATTCGTCCATGATCTTTTCCAGTCGCTGCAGGCCGTGAATCGGCAGGATGTAGCTCGGTGAAACCGTGCCACCGACAATCTCGTTGCGATAGGTTTCGTAGTGCTCCATCGGCTTGTAGATGGTTTGCTTGAGATCCTCGGTCTGCTTTTCCGAGATCTTGATGTCGTCGTTCTTGTAATCCTTGATGTACTTGACCGCCGCCTTGGCTGCGAGGCGGCCTTCGGTGAACGAGCCCGACGAGAAAGCGTGCGCGGTACCGCCGAGGGCGTCGCCGGCGCCGAACAGGCCATCGACGGTCATCATGCGGTTGTAACCCCAGTAGTACTCGTCCGGTGAAAGATCTTCCGGTCCGCTTGCCCAGGCACCGGAACAGGTGGCGTGCGAACCCATGACATAGGGCTCGGAGGTGGTCAATTCGGGGTTAATGTACTTCGGATCAATGTCTTGCGATGCCCACACGACCGCCTGGCTGACGGTCATACCGAGGAAGTTTTCCCAGCCGACGGTTTCCTTGTGCGGGTCCTGGAAGGCTTCCTTGGTGACCATGTAGATCGGCCCGCGGCCGGCCTTCGTTTCCTCGATA
>JAOTUD010000318.1 GCA_029864065.1 Gammaproteobacteria bacterium
AATTGCGCCAGTGGCATCAATTGCAGCCACATCCACCCCCGGTCGCAATGCCGGCGCCGCGGGCGCCTTCACGGGAGTCGTAGACGTGGTGAATATAGCTTGCCGACACCGGATCACGATTAAAACTCATGATGGGGTCAGCCAGATTGGCGCGCTCATAGGGCTTGACCCATGGCTCGGTGGCGCAACCGCCGAGCAGCACCGCAGCAACCAGCAACGGGTAAAGAAGTAACCGTTTCATCGCATCACTCTCGCACCAGCTTTTTAACCATCTTGGTGTACTTGTCTTCGTCACCGGGTTTGTATCCCTTGTGCAGATAGCGCATGTTTCCATCGCGATCGACCACCACCGTGGTCGGCATCGCAATGACGTTGTATTGTTTACTTACCTTGTTCGTGTTGTCCAGCAGCACCGGGAAGTTAACCGGGAAGCTTTTCAGGAATCCCCTGGCGTTATTGACATCTTCCTCGACATTGACGCCGATTACGGTGAATCCCAGCGGTTCATACTTCTTATGCAATGCGTTCAGCAACGGCATTTCCTCGCGGCAGGGTCCGCACCAGGACGCCCAGAAATTGATAAGCACGACATTGCCGGTCATTTCGCTGAGTTTCAGGTTCTCGCCGCTCAGCGATTTTAACGTAAAGTTAGGCGCCGGGCCCTTGACCGACGCGGCGCTCGCCAGGCCCATACCTGAAATCGACAGAAAAAATACCAGCGCCAGGCTGAGGCAGGTTCGAGTTGACAGGTCTTTCATATCCATTCTCCTTAGAAAAACAGGTTTAATGACACCGTGAATTCGAGATTGTTGGTCGATTCCTCGGTGCCGAAAATATCCAGGTCAAAAATTAAATCTCGCATTTCGATATCCAGGCTGAATCCATCCGCAAACAGGGTGCGATGCCCGGCCGCGTAGGCGATGGTAAAGCGATCGTCGCCCGCGAACGTCGTGGTACCGACCCCTGCGGAAAGATAAAACACTGTATTAAATGTAGTCGAATCGGTCGCAAATGCCTCTCCCGGAAACAGATTAAATCCGAGGGTGACCAGGTAATATTCGATTTCGCGCTCGCTAGCCGATAACAGCCTCGCCCCGCCGCTCAGTCTTTCATAGCTGGTTTCGCCCGACTCGCTAAAGCCGAGAGAGGCCTGCACGAAAAAATCTTCCGAAACATGGTATCCGAACTTGGCGCCGGTCACGAAATTGGTATTGAAATTCTCGATCGCGAGATAGCCGGTATAAAAGGAAATCTCGAAATCATCCGACTCGATCAACGATTCGTCGAACTCGGTGCGCTCGATCTGGGGTTCGATCAAATTGGTTGGCTCATCTTCGTCACTTTGCGCCTCAACCTCGGTTGAGGGCAAATACGCGACCAGGAACGCAACCGCTAGAAAAATACTGCGAAACCGAATTTCCACTCGCTCACTACCTCGTTATCGCTTCTGATGGCATCAGATGAAAAAATGACGTACTCGTTGGCCTCGAATCGGAACAAAAAGTTCCGGCTCACGAAACGCTGGATACCGAGCCCGACCTGGCCGAAATTGTTTTCCTCGTCGACCTGAACAATCAGCGTTGCGCTCGGGTCTATGTTGATCTTACCCAGGCCCAGGCTCAAATAAGGTGAATAGGTCAGATCCGGCAGCGGTTGCATGACCAGGTTGGTTTTGATAAATGTGCTGCTGGATCTGCTGCCGACCGATTGACCGATATGGATCTCGGCGGCGAGGTTCTCGGTAAACGAATAGGCGGTAAACACCGTAAACACCGGTGCCGCCTCGAATTCACCGCCTGTTACCCCGAGCACCCATCTGCGCCGCATAAAGTCGTCCTGGTCATATTCGATAACCCTGAACTTTTCACCGCCTGGCGTCAGCGTTTGCTTCATTTGCTCGCGGCTGGCCCAGCCCGACTTGCCGTCGTCGGTTTCGAGCCGGTACCAGTCTGTTTTTCTGCGCAGTACATTCACCTCGGTACCGCGATCGATGACGTAGAATATCGGGTAGCCGCCACCCGGACCGGTGTGCAGTTCGATAAATGGATCCGCAATTTTCACCCGGTACTTCGGGCTGGTCGACGTTACTTCGTCGGCAGATAGCGCCTCTTCTCCGGGCTCCTGTGCGAGCGTCGGGTTACAGGTCACGGTGCTAAATAAGAGCAGAATGGGCAAAGTTACCCCCTTGAATCGTTTCAAGTGTCTTATTCCCGTGATAATCCAGACGCTAATTTAGTTTTGTGGCACGGCAACGTCAAATAGATCGTTAAAATTTTGCCCGCCCAGGTCCAGCCATTCGCTGATCAGCTTCAACTCTGCGCCGCTCAACTTGCCCACGTGATCATAAGTGCTGACAGCCGGCAGTTGCCGGGCTGCGTCTAGCTCGGTTCCGGTCATCTTCTCGATGAAAAAGCTGCTACGCGCGCCATTGGCGCTCATGCGCGGCGGGATGACGGCGGCCGGGTCATCGATTGTAATCGTGCCGCCCATGCCGTCCGGTACGTCGACCTGGAAGTTTCTCAGCGTATTGACGTCCAGCGTCTGGCCGGTCCTGTTAAAGAACATTTCAACGTAGGAACGGTAGAAATCGTTGGGGAGCTGGTTCGGGTCGGTCGTCAGATCGAGTTGTCCATAGGGCACCCGGGCGGCCATATTGACAGTTGCGGTATGACAGGAGATACAGGTATCGTCCAGAATCCCGTCCCCCATGGTGTTATCGACATTCAGCACGGTCGCGGTAGGATCGGCGCCATTGAGCGGTTCGGCCGGGCCGATCGGATCCAGTATCGTCCAGGTATCGACGCCCCGGGGCAACTCCCATATCGCCTGGATATGCCGCGGGTAATTGATCGCCACGCGGCAATTGAAGCGCCATTCCGGTTGCACGGTCTGCTTGCAGTTGGCGTTGCGCAACGGTTTGGCCGGCGGCGCGGGGGTCAGGATCGAAAGGTCCAGATCGTCGTAAAGGTAACTGTAGGACGCGTCGGGGCCGATCGAGGTATCGGGTCTCGTCACCGTGGGATCGGTCCAGTAATCGACATAAACCAGATCCGCACTCAAACGCGGCTCGAGTGCCGGCAAGGGCAGAATCGAATTCACTCGATCGAAGCGCACCTCGGCCATGGTTCTGCCTGGCGTGGCGCTCCAGTACGGTTCGGTGGTTCCCGGGATCTGGGTGTTTACGTATTCAGGACGCATGACGCCGGCGGGTATCCCGCTATTGATCGAAGGCCGGGTGGCGCCGACACGTCCATGCACTTCGGGGGTAGGGCCACCGGTAGCGTGCGTGTGGCAACCGCTACAGGTCAGCACGTCCCCGGAACGCACCTGAAACCAGTTATTGTGACGCGGCCCGATGCGTCGCCCCGCGGCGTCGAGCACTTCCACGGCAAGCGGCGTATCCCCGGGCACCTTGACCTTGACCGAACCGTCGGGCTCGACCGGCGCGTAACCGACGATTTCACGCATCCCGAGGCTGCGCTGGCGCCCGAAAGCTTCATTGGCCAGGTTCGAGGTCGCAATGTTGGGATCATTGCGATCGGGCAAACCGACGGGCTTGATGAAACGTACGAATCTGGCCGGGCGATCGGCCGCAAGGGCATTGGCGGGATCGGCAAAGTCAGATACCGAGCTAATGCCGGCGGCGGTGGTGGGATAACCGAAAAAGCTGCCGTCGAAGGTGCTGTCGTCTCCCATGTCGTAAACGCTCCTGATATTGACGACGCCGAGGTTTTCCGACAGCCAGGAATTATTGAGTTCCGGCCCCTTGTCGGGAATCACCGGCGGCCGCAGGCTGGCCTGCACCGCGATCGCCTCGGTTATGACGATACCCGGCTCCGTCAGTATGATCGGTTTTTCGGTATCCTTGTCCATATCGTAAAGCCAGATTCCATAGGCGGGCGATTCTTCCACCGGGTTAGACGAAAGATAGGGTTCGATGCAGGGCCAGATCTCGGTAGCGACCGAAATCTGGCAGGTCGATTTGCTGACCAGCAACCGGTTGCTGCCGTCCTGCAGCGGAAACGCCGAGCTGTAGCGCCCGGCGATGGAGATCACGCCGGGATCATTGCTCACGTTATTGACCGTCGCCGAAAGCTGCGCGGGGCCGAGCAGGCCTGCCCACGTCCACACCGGTTTATCGTTGTCGACGAAGCGATCGCTATCGATAACGACGATGTCGCCGCCATCGAAAGTGTCGGTAAACGGCCTGGCGATGACCACCATGTCGCCGTTCCCCATCTCGCGCGGCTGGGTAAAATGGATTTCGTTGTTGCTGGTGCCGGTCATGTGGCTGTGCGCGCCGTAGAGCAGCTCGAGATCGCTGCCGTCGGGATTCGACCGGTAAAGATTAAACGCATTATTGTTGACCGCGTGATCCCAGCGGCTGAATACAATCTGTCCGCCGTTTACATTCCTCAGTACCTGCGGGAACA
>JAOTUD010000319.1 GCA_029864065.1 Gammaproteobacteria bacterium
CCGCCATGACAAGCCGGTCAGAATCGGCGTGAACTGGGGCAGTCTCGATCAGCAACTGCTGGCGACGCTGCTGACCCGTAACGCCAATCTCGCCGACCCGTTGTCGCTGGAAGCCATCAATCGACAGGCGGTAATCGACTCGGCGCTGGAGAGCGCCGCCTTTGCCGAGGAGATCGGCCTGGCGGTCAATCGCATCGTGATCAGCTGTAAAATGAGTCGCGTGCCTGACCTGATCGCGGTATACCAGCGCCTCGCGCAGGACTGCCGCTATGCCCTGCACCTGGGATTGACCGAGGCCGGCATGGGAGATCCGGGCATCATATCCTCGAGCGCGGCGCTCGCGATCCTGCTAAACCAGGGTATCGGCGATACGATTCGGGTATCGCTGACGCCCGAACCCGGCGCGGCGCGCGAACGCGAGGTCAAGGTTGCGCAGCAGATTCTGCAGTCGCTGGACCTGCGTTCGTTTACACCCAGCGTAACCGCCTGCCCCGGTTGCGGGCGCACCACCAGCGAATACTTCCAGGTGCTTGCCAGACAGATACAGCAGGAACTCGACGCCTCCATGCCCGACTGGAAACACCGTTATCCCGGCGTCGAAACCATGAAAGTTGCGGTCATGGGTTGCGTCGTAAACGGCCCCGGCGAGAGCAAGCATGCAAATATCGGCATCAGCCTGCCCGGAACCGGCGAACAGCCGGTAGCGCCGGTTTACCAGGACGGGCGCAAAACGGTCACGTTAAAGGGAAACAATATTGCCGCAGAATTTATCGGCCTGGTAAAAGACTACGTGCGTAACCACTACGCCGGGCGCTAGCCCGCATATCTCACCGGTTTACGTAGCGAGGGTGTAGCAAAAATACTGTGGCGTCCGCAGCAGGAACTCGGTGAGATATGCGGGCTAGGCCTTTATTTCAGCGATCTCGCAGGCGACTTCGAATAATACGTCGTTACTGATCACACGCGAAACCACGACGGTCGCCTGCATCGGCGGCGTCAGCGAATTGCTCGGGGTTAGAATGATGTCGAGACTGGTGCCCGGGTCGAATTTTTCGGTTGAGGTGAACAATATGCCTTTACTGCTCAGGTTGATCACGCTGCCCTGGTATTGCCTGCCGCTGCCGCTGACGGTGAAGGTAAGCTCGCAATCGATGGGCATGCGCAGAAAGTCGCGTTTTTCGGCGTAATCGATCATCTCGAAATCCGGTTATAGTTTGAATAGTTTTCCGAAGTTAGCCACATCGAGAATCTTGCGTACTTCGGGCGATGCCTGCGTAATTTCGATGCTTGATGATTCACCACCAGCGTGCTCACGCAATAACAACAGCATGCCCAGGGCAGAACTATCGAGGTACTCGGTATCCGCCAAATCTATCACATACTGAATCCCGTTGCCCACGGTATCCGCATACGACGCCCTGAATTCATCGTATAGCTGGAAATCGAACTTGCCGGCAACCGCGATGGTTACCTTGCTGCCATCGTCCGAAACCGTCATATTTATACTCATTGATGCTACCTCTTTTACTGATACAAACCCTTCACGAGTAAACCTTTTTATTTATCGGCCCAGCCCACCGAATCTTGACCTGTCTGCCCGCGCCGGCCTCGACTTGTCCACCGCCGGGAAGTCGGGCCGCGATAGCCGATTTGCAGGCCCTGCCACTGTTCGAGCCCGCGATACTCGTGGCCGATCGGCTTGGGCGCCACTGTACACTACTAGCCGCGATACTACATCCTCAAACTACGGCGCGCCGGTTGCACGCTGTGACGTTACGGCAGTCGTGGCGAGCGTTGCCGATCTTGCCGCGTTGCCCGGCATAACATTCGATAGGGATGCGATCCCCGCGGCTCGTCCTCGATCCCCTGCTGCAAGTGGTAAGCCCTTTGGACCGGTTACGGCCATGTTTTTATTTTATAGCCCATTTTACCGCCTTTTTCAGCGCCCGCCCCGCCTGCTGGCTACTATCGCGGCAACGAGGCCGAAACCAGGCCGCCAGCGACACTCGGGGGAGCGTGGACAAACGAATCAGGAGTAAAGTCACGGATTATTGCCGTCGCGATTGGCCGGTCCTGATCGGCAGCCAGGTGTAATTGCGGTCGAACACGCCAGCCCACCGCGTCGGGTTTATTTTGCATCGCACCAACCGAAGCTGTCAGGCGATCGGAGAACCTGCCGGGTCAACAGATGATGATCTGGTTCTTGCCGTTTATCTTGGCCTGGTACAGCGCCTTGTCCGCCCGCTTGAAAGCGCTGAGGAAGTTATCGCTGCGACGCACCAGCGTGATGCCAATGCTGACCTGGACGTTTGCGCTTATGCCGAGCGCGGTCATATCTAGGTTGTCGATGCTGCTGCGGATGCGCTCGCTGACGTCGATTGCACCGTGAGTATCGGTCTGTGCAAGGCCGCCGACAAACTCGTCGCCGCCGTAGCGGTATACCAGGTCGGTATTGCGCACGACCTGGCTGATGACATTCGCCACCTCGCGCAGGACCTGGTCACCGAGATCGTGTCCGTGGGTATCGTTTATTTCCTTGAAGCCGTCGAGATCCATCACCAGGATCGCCATCGACTGGCTATGCCGTTTTGCCAGATCGACCTCGCGCGGCAGATTCTTTTCCATCGAGGTGCGATTGTTGAGGCCGGTCAACGGGTCGCGGTAAGCCGATTTGAGCGCAATCTGGTACATCAGGGCGTTTTTAACCGGGTATATCAGCGCGCACAGCAAATCTTCGAGTTCGCAAAGCTCGTGGCTGTTAAACCTCGACCGTTTGAACAGGGTCAGCTCTCCGAGCAGCCGGTTTTGAATCTTGAGCCGGTAGTTGGCGGGGAAGCCCTCGACGACACCCTGTGCGATCGAGCCATTGATGTCTTCGCTGTCAAATCGATAACCGCAGTGATCGACGTCGCTGGCTATCTCGCTCATGAACGCCTCGATAATCTGTCCGACTTCGAGATGCCGCGACAACAGGTCCGACAGTTGCAGAATACGGATGTACTTCTGGCTGCCGTGCGTACTATCGCCGGATCGCGGGTCCAGCGCGATCACCTGAGCAGGCGCCTGCACTACCGATTTCGGATTATTTACCAGTTGGGTTGTTTGCGACATTTGTCAATCACCTGTAGATAAATGCTTCATACCGGAAATACATGCGAGATACGTGCCAATTTATAAATATTATTATTTTCAAACACTTATCTCTATATTTTCCTGCCAAATCTAGAAAATGGCAGTTTTTTGTCGAATATGGACGGCAAAACGACGCTTGCGGCAACGATTAGACCTCAAGAAGTCCCGATCACGGCCGAAAAAAAGTCAAGGCGACAAATTTACAACGCTGGCGCCCACAGCGCTGGCCCGGGGTCGCGGTTCCCGGGGCAGGTATCGGCTTGATAAACGGCAGCTCTTTACCCCGGGCGGACATATATTGCCAACATGGACATAAACTTCCCCACCGACCCGATCGATCCCACGGCGGTCGCATCCCGGGTTCCCAACCTGCTTGCGCAGCTCAGGGCGGCGGGTACCGTAGAAGCCGAGGTGATCAGGCTGTTGCAGGGACAATTGCTGTTGAGCAGCCGCCTCGGGGAAATACTGACCCGCAATACGCTCGACTACAAACCCGGCGATCGGATAAACCTGCGCCTGGACGAAAGCGCAAGCCACCCGGTGTTGAAAACGAGTCCCGCGCCGCGCAAACCGATCAGCCTCGACAGCGCGCAATATCCGCAACTGGCACGTGCACTGCCACCCGGCCGGCCGATGCTGGCAATCGTTACCCGGATTGCCGCGAGCCAGGCGGAGATCGAGCTCGCCGGGCAGATACTGAAACTGCCGCGCCCGACCGGGCTGGTGAAAAATCAGCTGCTGGGCCTGCGGCGTATCGATAATCGGCGCAGCATCGAAGTTACCCCGCTAGAACGCAAGTCGGTCTACAAGGCCGTGTTGCAGCAGCTGCTGCCGCGTCGGGCGGAAAACGAGGCTGCCAGCCTGGTTAAACTGCTCGGCCTGGTAAGCAGGACACTCGCCGCTACCCGGGCACCCGCAGGAACTGGATTATCGCCACGCGAAGGCAGCCAGGCCCGGCTGGGAGCGGATCCCGGGCGCGCGCCGCAATCCGTCTCGGCTACCGTCAAATCCGGCGCCAGGTCCGGTGCCGCCGCCGACACGCTGCGCGCACAATATGCGGCTGCGGGCGCAACCGTTTCGCGTTCGCTCCCGGCGGCGCGCCCCCCGTCGCCGATCGACCCTGGTATCGAGGCCGCCGGCCCGCGGTCTCGCACACTGCCTGCCAGGGAGCCCGAACCACGGTCGCAGCAGGCGGGCGCAGATCGCGATATCGTCAAAGCGAACGCTCGCAGGCACGGCTCGAACGCAATCCTGCAGCCGTTACCGGCATCGAAACCAGCGGCAATTGCCGGCTCTC